>JACCVA010000009.1 GCA_013698435.1 Nocardioidaceae bacterium
CTCCCCCGTTGACCGCCGCCCTGGTGCGTCAGCCGGTCAGCGCGGGATCGTCAACGCGGCGTACCCCGGCTTGACGACCCGCTCGATCAGGTCGAGACGCTCGTCGAACGGCAGGAACGCACTCTTCATGGCGTTGACCGTGAACCACCGCATGTCGTCGAGGTCGTAGCCGAACGCCTCCGACAGCAGCTGCATCTCGCGGCTCATGGTGGTACCGCTCATCAGCCGGTTGTCGGTGTTGACCGTGACCCGGAAGCGCAGCTGGGTCAGCAGGCCGATCGGGTGCTCGGCGATCGATGCGGCGGCCCCGGTCTGCAGGTTCGACGAAGGGCACATCTCGAGCGGCACCCGGCGGTCGCGCACATACGCCGCCAGCAGCCCCAAGCTCGCCCGACCGTCGTCGTTGAGGCTGATGTCGTCGACGATGCGGACCCCGTGCCCGAGCCGCTCAGCGCCACACCACTGCAGCGCCTCCCAGATCGACGGCAGCCCGAACGCCTCGCCGGCGTGGATGGTGAAGTGGGCGTTTTGCCGTTGGAGGTACTCGAACGCGTTGAGGTGGCGGGTGGGTGGATAACCGGCCTCCGCACCGGCGATGTCGAAACCGCACACACCACGGTCGCGGTGGCGCACCATCAGCTGGGCGATCTCGCGTGAGTTGGCGGCATGGCGTAGTGCCGTCACGAGCTGACGCACCACGATGGTCTTGCCTCGCGCGGCGGCGTTGGCCGTGCCTTCGTCGAGGCCGGCCTGGACGGCGTCCACGACCTCGTCGAGGGTGAGGTCCGCCGACAGGTGCTGCTCCGGCGCGTAGCGCACCTCCGCATACACGACGGCGTCGTCGGCCAGGTCCTCCGCACACTCGCGCGCCACCCGTTGCAAGTGGTCGGCACGCTGCATCACGGCCACGGTGTGGTCGAACGTCTCCAGATAGCGCACCAACGTGCCGGAGTCAGCCGACTCGACGAACCAACGGTCGAGCTCGGCGGGGGTGGACGCCGGCAGCTCGTGGCCCACCTCGTCCGCCAGCTCCAGCACCGTCTCCGGACGCAGGCCGCCGTCGAGGTGGTCGTGAAGCAACGCCTTGGGGGCGCGCAGGAAGCGGTGGTCGGTCGCCTGGTGCATGCCGTTATCCTCCCAGGTGACCAGCCCCTGCAAGCGGAAGGCCGCCATGACATCCCCCACCGACCGCGTCGCGATCGTCACCGGGGCGGCCCGCGGCATCGGCGCTGCCGTCGCCAAGCGGCTCAGCACCGACGGATATGCCGTCGCGGTGCTCGACCTCGACGAGGCGGCCGGCGCCGAGTCGGTCGAGGCCGTCACGGCTGCTGGAGGCCGCGCCCTGGCAGTGGGGGTGGACGTCGCGGACGGGCCTGCTGTCGAGGCCGCCGTCGCCCGGGTCGCCGCCGAGCTCGGTGCACCTACGGTGCTGGTCAACAACGCCGGCGTCACCCGGGACAACCTGCTCTTCAAGATGTCGGAGGACGACTGGGACACCGTGCTACGGGTCCACCTGCGCGGGGCCTTCCTGATGAGCAAGGCCACCCAGGCGCACATGACGCAGGCCGGCTGGGGACGCATCGTCAACCTGTCGAGCACGTCAGCGCTCGGCAACCGCGGCCAGGCCAACTACGCCGCCGCCAAGGCCGGCATGCAGGGGCTGACGAAGACCCTCGCGATCGAGCTCGGCAAGTTTGGTGTCACCGTCAACGCGATCGCCCCCGGTTTCATCGTCACCGAGATGACCCGGACCACCGCCGAGCGCCTGGGTGTCAGCTTCGACGACTTCCAGGCTGCCCGGGCCAAGGAGACCCCGGTTCCCCGCGTCGGGCAGCCGGACGACATCGCCCACGCGGTGTCGTTCTTCGTCAGTGAGGGAGCGTCGTTCGTCACCGGTCAGGTGTTGTACGTCGCCGGCGGACCACGAGGCTGACGGCGGTGCCGCGTACCTTCACCAGCCTCGCCGAGCTCTCCGCGGCCGTCGGTGAGCACCTCGGACACAGCGATTGGGTGCTGGTCGACCAGCAGCGCGTCGACGCGTTCGCCGACGCCACCGGCGACCACCAGTGGATCCACGTCGACACCGACCGCGCGGCGTCCGGCCCGTTCGCCGGCACCATCGCCCACGGCTACCTGACGTTGTCCCTGGTCCCTGTGCTCGTCGGATCTTTGGTCGACTACGCCGGCTGGCCGGTCAAGATCAACTACGGGTCCAACAAGGTCCGGTTCCCGTTGCCCGTGCCCGTAGGCAGCCGGCTGCGGGCCGGTGTCGAAGTCTCCGGCGTCGTCGAGACGGCCGCGGGCATCCAGGTGGTCACGAGGGTTGTCGTCGACATCGAGGGGCCCGACGGTGTGGTGAAGGAGAAGCCGGCTCTCGTCGCCGAGATCGTCACCCTGCTCGCCGGCTGATCCCTGCCCTTTCACCGATTCGTCCGGCTGGGCGAGGCGGAGACGCTCCGCGCTCGGTCGGACGAATCGGAGATCCGGTCGAGGATGATGTCGCGCCGCACCACCGTGGCGTCGGGCTGGATGTCGAAGGCCTCGGCCAAAGAGTCCTCCGCCCGCGCGAAGCGGTCTGGCTCGTCGGTCAGCAAGGTCAGCAGCGGCTGGCCCGCGGTCACTTCGTCGCCCGGCTTCGCGTGCATGACGACGCCGGCCCCGGCCTGTACCGGGTCTTCCTTACGGGCGCGCCCCGCACCGAGGCGCCACGCCGCCACACCGACCGACAGCGCATCTAGGCGGGTCAGTACGCCGGACGACGGTGCGGACACCGTCTGCGAATGCCGGGCTGTCGGCAACGCTGCCTGGGCGTCCCCTCCTTGGGCGGTGATCATCGCCCGCCACACGTCCATGGCGGACCCGTCGGCGAGCTTGTCCGCCGGGTCGACGTCGTCGCGCCCGACCGCCGTGAGCATCTCGCGCGCCAGCGCCAACGTCAGCTCGACCACGTCGCTCGGACCACCTCCGGCGAGCACCTCGAGCGACTCCTGCACCTCGATGACGTTGCCCGCGGTCAGACCGAGCGGCGTGTCCATGTCGGTCAGCAGCGCCACGGTCGTCACCCCTGCGTCCTTGCCGAGGTCGACCATGGTCCGGGCAAGCTCACGTGCCGACTGCAGGTCCTTCATGAACGCCCCCGAGCCCACCTTGACGTCGAGCACGAGGTCACCGGTGCCCTCGGCGATCTTCTTGCTCATGATCGAGCTGGCGATCAGCGGCACTGCCTCGACGGTGCCTGTCACGTCGCGCAGCCCATAGAGCAACTTGTCGGCCGGGGCGAGCGTCGAACCGGCTGCGCAGATCACCGCACCGACCTTCTCCAGCTGCTCGATCATGTCGTCGTACGTGAGGTCGCACCGCCACCCCGGTATCGACTCGAGCTTGTCGAGAGTGCCGCCGGTGTGCCCGAGGCCGCGTCCCGACAGCTGCGGCACCGCGACCTCGCAGGCCGCTACCAGCGGTGCCAGCGGCAGCGTGACCTTGTCGCCCACACCACCGGTCGAGTGCTTGTCGGACGTCGGCCGCGACAGTGCGCTGAAGTCCATCCGCTCACCGCTGGCGATCATCGCCTGGGTCCAGCGGCTGATCTCGCGTCGGTCCATGCCGTTGAGCAGGATCGCCATTGCGAGCGCCGACATCTGCTCGGCGGCGACCACTCCACGCGTGTAGGCGTCGACCACCCAGTCGATCTGCCCGTCGCTCAGCGTCCGACCGTCGCGCTTGGTCACGATGACCTCGACGGCGTCGTAGGCCTCAGCCATCGCGCTGCTCACCTCCGCGATCCCGGTCACCAGCGTGCGTCGCACCATAGGCCGCGAGGGTCGACGGACCGAACGCGTCAGGAAGTATCTCGTGCATCGTGCGTACCCCACTGGCGAGTGTGATCTGCATGTCAGGGCCGCCGTGCTCGAACAACAGCTGCCGACAGCGCCCACAGGGCATCACCACGTTGCCGTCCCCATCGACGCAGACGACCGCTACCAGCTGGCCGCCGCCGGTCGCGTGCAGCGACGACACCAGACCGCACTCCGCGCAGAGGCCGACGCCGTACGCCGAGTTCTCGACGTTGCAGCCGACGACCACCCGGCCGTCGTCCACGAGACCGGCGGCTCCCACGGGGTAGCAGGAGTAGGGCGCGTAGGCGTTGCTCATCGCGGCCCGGGCGGCAGCCGTCAGAGCCACCCAGTCGACAGGCGCAGTGTGGTGGGTCATCGCGGCTCAGCTCTTGACATAGGGCTCGCCGTCGGCGGCCGGCGGTCGTACCCGTCCGACGAAACCGGCGACGGCGACGACGGTGGCGAGGTACGGCGTCATGGTGAGCAGCTCGCTCGGAATCTTGTCGACCAGGCTCAGCTGGTTGCGCAGGCTCGACATCAGACCGAAGAACAACGCGGCGAAGGTCGCCCAGAGCGGGTGCCAACGACCCATGATGACGGCCGCCAGCGCGATGAAGCCGTTGCCGGAGGAGGCGTTCTTGTCGAACGACCCGGTCGAGCCGACCGTGTAGTACGCGCCCCCGAGACCGGCGAACACACCGGCCAGGAGAACGGCCTGCCACCGGATGCGGCGAACCTTGATGCCGACGGTGTCGGCGGCCTTCGGGTGCTCGCCCACCGCGCGCACCCGCAGCCCCCAGCGCGTCTCGAACATCACGAACGTCACGAAGACGACCGCCGCGTACATGAGGTAGACGAGGATCGTTTGGTCGAACATGGCCTCGCCGATCAGCGGGATGTCGGACAGTCCCGGGATGGCGATGTCCTGCAGCTTGGGCGGCTCGTTCAGGTAGGCCTTGATGGTCGCGTCGTTGGGGATCTGGTCGAGCAGGAAGTTGGTCAGACCTTGCGCGAACACCACCAGCACGACGCCGAGCACGACCTGGTTCACCAGGTAGCGGATCGAGAACAGCGCGAGCATGGCGCTGATACCTATACCGGCGATGATCCCGCCGAGCAGCCCGGCCCCCGCGCTGTAGGTGAGGCTTGCGACGACGGAGGCGAAGAACGCCCCGGCGAGGAACTGCCCCTCGATCGCGACGTTGATGACGCCCGCACGCTCGCACAGGCAGCCGGCGAGCGCACCCAGCACCAGCGGTGTCGCCACGGCGAAGGTTCCAGGCAGCGGGTTCGTGATCCACGGCTTGAAGGCGACGTCGAGGTCGGAGTACGCCCAGACCACGAAGCAGAGCAAGAAGGCCAGACCCACCACAAGCATCGAGATGAGCGTGGTCGCTCCGTGCCTCATCAGTCCCAGTGCAGCGGCAACGGCCGCCACCAGCACGACGATGCCGCACGTCAGGGTCACCGGGTGGGTGCTGATCTCACCGGGCACCGTGTCGCGGGTGCGCTCCCCCGACAGCAGGTAGAAGACCTGTTCGTCGTCGATCGTCCACCAGAAGTAGAAGATGATCGCGCTGACCAGAAGCAGCGTGACCGTCAGCTTCACCCGGCGCTGCATCTCGGCGGGGTCACGTACGGTGTCGGTGGCGTCGGGCGTCCTGAGCGAGGTGACGGTGCTCATGAGTTCCAGCCCTTCGCCATCACGGCGCCGCCGTTATCGCTCTCACGGAAGCGGAACACTGCCTTCACCAGCGCGGGTGCCGCCACGAACAGCACGATCAGCGCCTGGAGCACCTGTGTCAGGGCAAGCGGTGTGGAGGCTGCACCTGCCTGCATGGCAAGTCCGCCGGTGGACAACGCTCCGAACAGGAGACCGGCCAGCACCGTTCCGAGCGGGGTGGCTCGCCCCAACAGGGCAACGGTGATGGCGTCGAAGCCGATACTTCCACCGAAGCTTGCGGTCAGTGAGTCCTGGTGGCCGAGCACCTGTTGCGTCCCGGCGAGCCCGGCGAGCAGCCCGGCAACGATCATGGCGGTGGTGTAGACCTTCGCCACGCTCATCCCCGCCGTGCGGCCGGCGTCGGCGTTGGCGCCGACGGCCCGCAGCTCGAAGCCGACCGTGCTGCGTTCGAGGAGCCACCACACACCGACGGCGGCGAGCAGCGCCAAGACGATGCCCGAGTGCACACCGAAGATGCTTGGGAACGTTGCCGTCGCGTCGACCTTCTCACTGCGCGGGTTGTTGGACCCGGGCTGCTGAAACGACTCCTTGGTGAGCAGGTAGGTCAACAAGGCTGCGGCGACGTAGTTGAGCATGATCGTGGTGATGACCTCGTGCGCGCCCGTCCGCGCCTTCAGCACCCCGATGACGCCACCCCAGACGGCGCCGCCGGCGAGACCGGCCAGCAGCGCGGTGAGCACGTGCACGACCGGAGGCAGGTCGTAGTGGAAGCCGACGTAGCCGGCGCAGACGGCACCGACGATGAGCTGGCCCTGCGCACCGATGTTGAACAGGCCGGCCCGGAAGGCGAGTGTGACGGCCAGTCCGGCACAGATCAGCGGGGCAGCTCGTTCGAGTGTCGCGGAGATGGCGCTCCACGACCCGACGGAGCCGCTGACGAGCGACGAGTAAGACTCGCCGATGGCCTGACCGGAGTTGCGGAAGGCGTCCCAGGGATAGCTGAAGAAGTAGCGGAAGCTCTCGATGACCTGACGGTCACTGACGAGGATGAGCACGGCGCCGACGAGCAGCGCCAGCACGATCGACGCCACGGTCACCTTGATCGACGGCAGCCACGACGCCGGGCCGCTCGACGGGCGGTCGGTCTCCGGCTCCGGGCGGGGCTTCGTCTTTGTTGCCGCTCCCGCCTTGTTGTCCCGCGGCTGCTCCTCGTCAGGCATTCTTCGCCGTCTCTTCGTCGAAACCAGCTGTCCCGGCTGCGGTGGCACCGCTGCCACTTCGCTCCTCCGGCGCCGCTGCTCCCTTCGCGTCGCCTCCGGCCATGAGCAGGCCGATCTCGTCACGCAAGATGTCAGGGGAGACGATGTCGACGATGCGGCCGTCGTACATCACCGCGATCCGGTCCGACAGGGCGAAGATCTCGTCAAGCTCGGTCGACACGATGACGACGGCCGTCCCCTTGTCGCGTTCGGCGACGATGCGCTGGTGGATGAACTCGATCGAGCCGACGTCGACCCCGCGGGTCGGCTGCGATGCGATCAGCACCTTCAACCGGCGGGAGAGCTCGCGCGCCACGACGACCTTCTGCTGGTTGCCGCCTGACAGTGCGCTGACCGATGAGTTCATGCTCTGCGTTCGGATGTCGAACTCCTCGATCCGCTGCTGGGCGTTGGTCGTCATCGCCTGCTGGTTCAGGGCAAGCCCACGAGAGAACTCGTCGTGCTTGTAGAGGTCGAGCACCAGGTTCTCTCTCACCGAGAAGGAGCTGACGAACCCGTCGTGCGACCTGTCCTCGGGGATGTAGCCGATGCCCTCCTCGAGGACCTGCCGCGGCCCATGCCGGGAGATGGTGCGGCCCTCGAGCTGGATCTGCCCGGACGCCGGCCGGACGAGACCGAGCAGAGCCTTGACCAGCTCGGTCTGTCCGTTGCCCTGGACACCGGCGATCCCCAAGATCTCGCCGGCGCGTACGTCGAAGGAGACGTTGCGCACGACGGTGGTGCCGCGGGTCCCGATGACGGTGAGGTTCTTCACGTCGAGTGCCACGTCGCCGACTTCGGGCTCGTCCTTGTCGACGACGAGCTTGACGCCCCGGCCGACCATCATCTCGGCCAAGTCGGGCTCCGACGCGGTGGGCTCGGTGGTTCCCACGACCTTGCCCCGGCGGATGACCGTGATCTTGTCGCCGATCGCCTTCACCTCCCGGAGCTTGTGGGTGATGAAGACGATCGACGTGCCGTTGTTGCGCAGCGAGTCCATGATCGACATCAGCTCGTCGATCTCCTGGGGCGTGAGCACGGCGGTCGGCTCGTCGAGGATGAGCACCTCGGCGTTGTTGGCGAGCGCCTTGAGGATCTCGACACGCTGCTGGACGCCCACCGGGAGGTCCTGCACGAGGGAGGCCGGGTCGACGGCCAGCTTGTACTTGTCGGACAGCTCACGCACCAAAGCGGCAGCCGAGGCACGGTTGAGCACGCCGAGCCCGCGCGTCTGCTCCCGGCCCAGCATGATGTTCTCGGCGACGGTGAACACGGGCACGAGCATGAAGTGCTGGTGCACCATGCCGATGCCCGCCTCGATCGCGTCACCGGGGGTGGCGAACTTCGCGGGCTTGCCGTCGAGCAGCACCTGCCCTTCGTCGGGGTCGAGCAGCCCATAGAGCATGTTCATCAAGGTGGACTTGCCGGCACCGTTCTCACCGAGCAGGCAGTGAATCTCGCCCGGCTCGATGGTGAGGTCGATGTGGTCGTTCGCGGTGAACGTGCCGAACCTCTTCGTCAGGCCTCTGATCTCCAGCTGCATCCGTTGAGACTCTCCTCAGTCAAGACGTGCCTCGGGCCCACCGCTCAGCCAGCAAGGGAGGAGCACCCACGTGGATGCTCCTCCCTCACAGCGACTACTCGCTCCAGATCACTGCGGCGCTGACGGTGACGTGATCTTGATCTTGCCGTCGACCAGGTCCTGCTTGATCGATTCGATCTCGTCCTTGAGCTCCTGCGGGACCTCGCCGTCGAACTCGTGGTACGGGGCCAGCTGGACGCCGCCGTTGTCGAGGGTGCCGACGTAGGGCTCGTTGGTGAACTCGTCGTTGACGGAGTCGGTGATCGCCTGCTCCACCGCGACATCCATGCCCTTCATCACCGAGCTGATCAGCGTGTCGCAGTACTCGGCGGCGCTGACGCAGCCGTCGGTGTCGACCCAGATCGCGTTAACCTCACCGTTGGTGGCCTGGGCCGCCTCGAGCGCACCCAGACCGGCGGGACCGGCGACCGGGAAGATGATGTCGGCGCCCTGCGACATCAAGTTGTCGGCCGTGTCCTGACCGGCGATCTTGTCCTCGAAGTCGTCGGTGAAGGAGCCGGACTGTGCCTTCTCGTCCCATCCGACGACCTGGACTTCGTCATCCTTCTGCTCGTTCCAGTACTGAACACCCTCCCAGAAGCCGTCCATGAAGATCGTCACGGTTGGGATCTTGGCGCCACCGAAGGTGCCGACCACGCCCGACTTGGTCATGCCCGCGGCCAGGTAGCCGGCGAGGAAGGAGGGCTCAGCGGTGTTGAAGGAGAGGCCGCGCAGGTTCTTCGGGGGTTTGGCGTAGCCGAAGTCGACGATCGCGAAGTCAACGTCGGAGCTCTTCTTGGCGGCGGCTTCCGTGGCCTCACCGAGGAGGAATCCGACGGTCACGATCGCGTTGCAGTCCTCACGCAACAGCGCGGCGATGTTGTCGGCGTACTCGCTGTCGGACTGCGACTCGACCTCGCCGGTCTTGAGCCCGAGGTTCTTGACGGCGTTGACCAGCCCGTCGTGAGACGTCTGGTTGAACGACTTGTCGTCGAAACCGCCCGAGTCCGAGACCATGCAGGCCTTGAAGTCAGGGTTCGACTCGGTGGGGCCAGGGTCCTCCGACGACTGCGTGGCTTCCGTGGGCGTTGTCGACCCTCCGCCTCCGCCAGCATTCTCCGCCGGGCGGTCACCACACGCCGCCAGGGTCAGGGCCAAGACGCCGGTGAGGGCCAGAACTTGTGCCGTCTTCTTCACGGTTAACCTCCGCACAGCTGTGCAAGCAAGAATCTGAGCAAGGCCACCCCTCGCCCACGACGGGGTGACTCTAATGTCTGCGCCCCTACCGTGGTAACCCGGGGGCGTAAACGGAGATCTCCGATACCCGTTTGTGACCTAACGAACGGCGTCGGTCGCGGCGAGTCCGGCGTACACCCGAACACCCACAGCGATCGCTCTCTCGTCTATGTCAAAACTGCCTCGATGCAGATCTCCCGCGTCGGCAACCTCGTGGCTGCGTACGCCGAGCCTTGCCAGCGCGCCGGGCACGCGGCCGAGGATCCATCCGAAGTCCTCGCCGCCGAGGCTCTGGTCGGTGTCGGTGACCCGGAGCGGTCCCAGCATCTCGGCGGTGACCTCCCGCATGAACTCGGTCGCCTGCACGTCGTTGACGCACGGCGGGACGCTGGTGTGCATGTCGACCTCGACGTCGACACCGTACGGCGCCACGAGCGAGCGGATCAGGTCGGGGACGCGGTTGTGCGCCGACTCCCACACCCGGGCATCGAGGCAGCGCATCGTGCCCTCGGCGTATCCGGTCTGCGGGATCGCGTTGGCCGCGGCGCCGGCGTGCACCTGTCCCCATACGACGCTGAGGGCGGCGCGTGGGTCGGCGAGCCGCGACAGCACGGCCGGCAGCTCGGTCATGACTTGTCCAAGGGCGTAGACCAGGTCGGACGTGAGGTGCGGGCGCGCGGTGTGCCCGCCGGGCCCGCGCACCGTCACCCGGATCCGGTCGGCGCCCGCCGTGATCGGGCCGGTCCGGAAGCCGACGTGGCCGACGGCGATGTTGGGGTCGCAGTGCAACGCGAAGACCCGCTCGAGACCGTCGATGCCGCCATCGGCAAGCACGTCGAGTGCGCCACCTGGCGTCACCTCCTCCGCGGGCTGGAAGATGAAGCGGGCCGAACCGGTGAATGAGCCCTGTTTGGCGAGGTCGGCCAGGACCAGTGCCGCACCGAGCGTGATCGCCGTATGGGCGTCGTGGCCGCACGCGTGACAGCAACCTTCGACAACGGAGCGGTACGGCACCGGTTTGGCGTCGGTCAGCGGAAGCGCGTCGATGTCGCCGCGGAAGCCGATGAGAGGGGGAGCGCCGTCGGTGCCCACGACCTCGCAGATGACGCCGGTGCCGGACGCGAGCACACGAGGTGAGAGGTCGGCCGCGATCAGCCGCTCGACGATGGCTCGGGTGGTGCGGTGCTCGCGACGGCTCAGCTCCGGGTGGCGGTGCAGGTCGCGACGAAAGTCGATGAGTTCGGGCTCGAGCTTGGTGGTCAGACTCTCGATGTCGTCGCGAAGGGATGGTTCGAGCACGCAGTCATTCTCTCACCCGACGTACGTCGTCACCGCCGAAGGGGCAAGTCGAGGCTTACTCATGTCGTTCGACCCGCGTGGGCGCCGCATCCGCTCGGTTCAGAATGCGTCGGGCGGCTGGTAGACACCCCACACCTCGCGCAACGCATCGCAGACCTCACCCACGGTGCCGTGGGCGGCGAGAGCCGCCTTCATCGGCACGAGCACGTTGTCGGTGCCCTGCGCGGCGGTGCGGAGCGCGTCGAGCTGCCGGTCCACCTCCCCCTGGTCACGCGTCGTCCTCAGCCGAGCAAGGCGCTCGCACTGCTGCTCCTCGATCGCGGGGTCGACGCGCAGCGGCTCATAGGGGTCCTCGACGTCGAGCCGGAACCTGTTCAGGCCGACGACGGTGCGCTCCCCGTGGTCGATCTCCTGCGCGATCTGGTACGCCGCCTTCTCGATCTCGCTCTTCTGAAACCCCCGCTCGATCGCACCGACCGCTCCCCCGAAGTCCTCGACCTTCGCCATCAGCTCACGGGCGGCGCGCTCCACGTCATCGGTGAGCGACTCGACCGCGTACGACCCGGCGAAGGGGTCAACGGTCTTGGTCACGTCGCTCTCGTACGCCAGCACCTGCTGGGTCCGTAGCGCGAGCCGGGCTGCCTTCTCGGTCGGCAGCGCGATCGCCTCGTCGTAGGAGTTCGTGTGCAGCGACTGGGTCCCACCGAGGACGGCGGCGAGTGCCTGCACGGTCACCCGGACCAGGTTGACCTCGGGCTGCTGGGCGGTGAGCTGGACGCCGGCGGTCTGGGTGTGGAAGCGCAGCATCAGCGACTTGGGGTGCTTGGCACCGAACTCGTCACGCATCACCTCGGCCCAGATGCGCCGCGCGGCCCGGAACTTCGCGACCTCCTCGAGCAGCGTCGTGCGCGACACGAAGAAGAAGGCGAGGCGGGGAGCGAACTGGTCGACGTCTTGACCGGACGCAACGGCCGCTCGGACGTACTCGATGCCGTTGGCCAGGGTGAACGCGATCTCCTGCGCGGGCGTCGCCCCCGCCTCGGCCATGTGGTAGCCGGAGATGGAGATGGTGTTCCAACGCGGCATCTCCTCACGGCAGTACGTGAAGATGTCGGTGATCAGGCGCAGCGACTGCACCGGCGGGTAGATGTAGGTGCCGCGGGCGATGTACTCCTTGAGCACGTCGTTTTGGATCGTGCCGGTCAGCTTGTCGGCACTGACACCCTGGCTCTCGCCGACCAGCTGGTAGAGCAGCATCAGCAAACCGGCCGGCGCGTTGATCGTCATCGACGTCGAGACCTCGTCCAGCGGGATCCCGTCGAGCAGCAGCCGCATGTCCTCGATCGAGTCGATGGCGACGCCGACCTTGCCCACCTCGCCGTGCGCGATGGGCGCGTCGGAGTCGTAGCCCATCTGCGTGGGCAGGTCGAACGCCACCGACAGGCCGCTGGTGCCCGCCTTGATCAGCTGGTGGTAGCGCTCGTTGGACTCCTTGGCGGTGCCGAAGCCGGCGTACTGGCGCATCGTCCACGGTCGGCCGGTGTACATCGACTCGTACACACCGCGGGTGTACGGGAAGCCCCCTGGTCGGCCGAGCCGCTGCTCGGGGTCCCAACCCTCGAGCGCCTCCGGACCGTAGACGGGTTCGAACGGGAGGCCGGACTCGGTGTGTCCACTCATGCGCCTCAGGTTACGGCGCGGCGGCTGGCGACCGCACCGTGAGATGGTCCACAGCGCCGGTGCAGCGGTCGGCTCAGTCCGGCAGCGAGTCGTTGTTACCGCCGGAGACCAGCACTACGACGGTTCCTCCTGGGGGTACGCCGACAGCACCCGTCAGCAACGACGCCAGCGCCACACAGGCGCCCGGCTCGGCGAGCACGCGCGCGGTCGCCCACAGGAAGCGTCGGGCGTCGGCGATCGACTGCTCGCTGACGAGGATCGAGGTCACCCCGCTGCGCTGTGCCGCCGCGAACGCGATCTCGCCGATCCGCGGGGCGCCCAAGGAGTCGGCGGCCACACCGCCCACGGTGGTCGGCACCGGTTCACCGGCCTGCAGCGCCCGGGACAGCGCTGGGCACAGCTCGGGCTCGACCGGTTGCACGACGACCTGGTCGGTGAGCGCCGTCGTGAGCCCGGCAAACAGGCCACCGCCACCGCACGCCACCACGACCAGGTCGGCACCCGGCACCTGCTCGGCGATCTCCAGCCCCGCGGTCCCCGCACCACAGACGGTCTCGAACGAGTCGTAGGGATGGATGAGCGGCAGCTCGTGCTCGGCCGCAAAGGACAGGCAGGCCTCCAAGGCGTCCTTGACGAAACCGTCGACGAGATGGGCGCGGCCGCCGTACTCGGCGATCCGGGCGATCTTCGCCGGCGTGGCGTTCGACGGCACGAAGACGTCGGCCGTCAGTCCCGCGCGGGCGGCTGCCCACGAGACCGCGCCGGCGTGGTTGCCGCCCGACGCCGCGCAGACGCCGGTGACTCCGGGCGACAGGGACAGCACGGAGTTCAGCGCACCGCGCGCCTTGAAGGAGCCGCTGTGCTGGGTGAGCTCCAGCTTGAGCACGATCTCGGCAGCTAGCCCGGTGTCGGCCCGGTTGAGCGCGAGCACCGGTGTCCGACGCACACCGCCGGCCACCCTGCCGGCAGCGGCTTCGACGTCGGCGAGAGACGGTACCCGCGTCGACGCCACCTCGTCATCCTCTCCCGCCGTCAGTCGCGCTCGCGCAGCAGGTAGGCGACGACCGCGCCTGCCGCCGCCCCGACGACGGCGCTGCCGGCGTCGAACTTTCCTCGTGGCGGTTGTGGCGTGTCCCCGGGCGGTCCGGTGGCGGGTCGCGCACTGGTGGCAAACGTGCGGTGCTCCGCAGCCCCGGCCCCGAGCAGCACGTCTGCTTCCGAGGTGGCCACCTGACTCGCAGTCGGAGGCTCCGAGGTGAAGGCCCACGAGGCGCCGTACAGGATGAGCCGTGAGAAGTAGTTGATCCAGACCACGAGCGTGATCGCGATGGCCAGCGGGGCGAAGGCGCTGCCTCCGACGCCACCCAGCACGTAGATCACCAGCAGCTTGAGGATCTCAAAGCCGGCGGCTCCCAGCAGCGCACCTTGCCAGAGTGCCCGGTTGCCGACCCGTGGCTCGCCCAGCAGCCGAAACATCACGTAGAGGAGCAGCGTGCTGGCGGCCAGGCCGAGGGCGAAGCCGACCGCCCAGACGAGGACCGCACCGATGCCTCCGGGCGACATGCCTAGGAGGTCGAGGATTTTGTCGGTGACGCCTTGGGCGACACCGGAGAGGGCGACCGAGACAATCAGCACGGCGCCCAGGATGACGAGCGCCAACAGGTCGAGCGCCTTGCCCACGACGAAGTTGCGCACCTTGGACTCCGGGATCACGAAGACGTCCTGCAGCGCGGTCCGCAGGCCCGACAGCCAGTTGAGGCCGGAGTAGAGCACCCCGAGGAAGCCGATGACCCCGGCCGTTGCCTTGGCGTTCTCTATGTCGGCGAGGCTGATTTTGCCTTCGGCCCCGGTCGGGCTCACGATGCCGGGAAAGATCGACTCGATCGCGCTGATGAGGGAGTCACGTGCATCCGGGTAGGCGATGCTGACGTAGCCGATGACGGCGAAGCCGAGAGCGAGGATCGGGAAGAACGACAAGAACCCGAAGTAGGTGACGGCGCCGGCGAGCACGTTGCCCTCGACCTTGCCGTAGTGCTCGACCATGCGCATGAGGTGGTCGGCTGCGGGCGACCGCTCGCGTACCCGCGCGATGCGCGACTTGGCCTTGTCACCCAGGGACTGCTTCTCGGCTGGCATGGCTCCTTCGTACCCGACGTGGACACCGGGCACCACGCGACGCGCCTCGTGCCTGGAGCGGTCAGCCCGTCTGCGCGCTCAGCTCGAACGTCCGCACCGGGCGCCATACACCGTCGTCGCCGTGGATGTAGAGGTGGAACTCGGTGACCTCGAACGACGCCTCGAAGTCCCGCAACGTCGCATAGGCGTAGTCGAGCGCCGCCTCGTCGAGGTGGTGGGCCACCGTTACATGGGGGTGGTAGGGAAAGGCCGGCTCTTGCTCCAACGCGCCGCGCCGGGCTGCCTCGGCAAGCAGCTCACACGACGAGATGCCCTCGCTGACGGCGACGAAGACCACCGGTGAGACGGGACGGAACGTCGCGGTGCCGCGCAGCCGCAGCCGGAACGGAGCATGCCGGCTCGCGACGTCGCACAGGTGCGCGTCGAGCTCGGACTGAGGCGCCAAGACCGGCGTCGGGGGAACCAACGTGAGGTGGGTGGGAATGACGTCAGCCGCCGGGTCTCCGAAGGACGCGCGGTACTGCTGCAGCACACCTGCCCACGGCTCAGGAATGGCGATGGCGACACCGATCGTGGGCACGCGGTGACCTTATCTGCTTGGCACAGCCTGCGTGGCAGGAACGAAACCAATCCGGTCGTAGACGGCGGCGAGAGTCTCACTCGCCACCGAACGTGCACGGGCCGTACCCTCGCGCAGGATCGCGTCGAGCTCCGCCCGGTCCTCGAGTAGCTCGACCGTGCGGGCGCGAAACGGTGTGACGAAGTCCTCGACCACCTGCGCCAGGTCCTTCTTCAGGTCTCCGTATCCCCTGCCGTCGTACGTCATCGCCAGGTCCTCGACCGGTCGGCCGCTCAGGGCGGAGTAGATCGTGAGCAGGTTGGAGATCCCAGGCTTCTCGACCTCGTCGAAGTAGACCTCCCGCCCGGAGTCGGTCACCGCCGAACGGATCTTCTTGGCAGACGTCTTGGGCTCGTCGAGCAGGTCGACGATGCCGGCGCTCGACGACGCCGACTTGCTCATCTTCGCCGTCGGCTCCTGCAGGTCGGTGATTTTTGCCGTGTCCGTGATGATGTGCGGCTCCGGCAGGGTGAACGTGTCGCCGAAGCGGTGGTTGAAGCGACCGGCCAGGTCACGGGTGAGCTCCAGGTGCTGTCGCTGGTCCTCACCGACGGGGACCCGGTCGGCCTGGTAGAGCAAGATGTCGGCGGCCTGCAGCACCGGATACGTGAACAGCCCGACCGTCGCCCGGTCCTGACCGCCCTTGGCGGTCTTGTCCTTGAACTGCGTCATCCGCGCGGCTTCACCGAAACCGGTGAGGCAGCCCATCACCCAGGCAAGCTGGGCATGCTCAGGCACGTGCGACTGCACGAAAAGCGTGCACTGACGGGGATCGACCCCCATCGCAATCAGCTGAGCCGCCGAGCCCAGCGTGCGCTCGCGCAGGATCTGCGGGTCGTAGTCGACCGTGATCGCGTGCATGTCGACGATGCAGTAGAACGCGTCGTGGTCGAACTGCATCGACACCCAGTGGCGAAGCGCACCAAGGTAGTTGCCGAGATGGAACGAGTCGGCGGTCGGCTGGATTCCGGACAGCACCCGCGGGCGCGCGGGTGCAGAGGAAGGCAAGGACATGCGAGCCATCATGCCAAAGCCACCCGCCATCCCCG
>JACCVA010000046.1 GCA_013698435.1 Nocardioidaceae bacterium
GCCGGCGATCGAGGTCAACGGCGACGGTGTGAGCCGCTGGCGGGCCTGCTCGTCGGTGAGCCCTGCGGCCTTGAGCCGCACGCTGGCCCGGTTGTAGTCGAGCACCTGTGCCAGCTGGGAGCGCTCGTCACCGGACCAGTCCGGGCGTACGCGGTCGGGCGGAGTGGGGGTCATGCCGAGGCTCCTTCGGTCTCGCCGTGCCACGACCGCCACAGCGCGGCGTAGGAACCCTCGGCGGCGATCAGCTCGTCGTGTGAACCTATCTCGGTGATGCGGCCGTCCTCGACGACAGCGACTCTGTCGGCGTCGTGCGCGGTGAAGAGCCGGTGCGCGATAGCGATCACCGTCCGTCCGGCCAGCACCCCCGCCAGCGAACGCTCGAGATGGCGCGCCGCCCTCGGGTCGATCAGCGACGTCGCCTCGTCGAGCACCAAGGTGTGCGGGTCGGCGAGCACCAGCCGGGCCAGCGCCAGCTGTTGCGCCTGAGCCGGCGACAGCGACAGGCCGCCGGAGCCAACCCGGGTGTCGAGGCCGTCAGGCAGCGCCAGCGCCCACGCCTCGGCGTCGACGGCCCGCAGCGCCGCCCGCATCGTCTCGTCGGAGTCCCGGTCACTGAGAGAAAGCGCGAGGTTCTCACGCAAGGTGCCGACGAAGACGTGGTGTTCCTGGGTGACCAGCGCGACGTGGCCGCGGAGGTCATCAAGGGGCAGCTCAGTCATCCCGACGCCACCGATCGTGACCGTACCGGCGCCGGGAGGATGGATGCCGGCCAGCAGCCGTCCCATCGTCGACTTGCCGGCGCCGGAGGGTCCTACCATCGCGATGCGCTCGCCGCGGTCGACGTGCAGGTCGACTCCGTGCAGGACGTCGCGGCCCTCGACGTAGGCGAAGTGCACGTCGTCTGCGTCGATGCGCTCGTGTGCCGGCTCTCGGCCCGACACCTCTCGGTCGTCGGGGACGCTGCCGACGCCGAGCAGCCGGGCCAGCGACGTCGCACCGATCTGGAGCTCGTCCAGCCACGACAGCAACCGGTCGACGGGGTCGATCAGCGCTTGGACGTACAGCGTTGCAGCGATGACGTCACCGAGCTCCACCTGGCCGCTGCTGTGCAACCAGCCGCCGAACAGCAACGTGGCGACCGTGGGGACGAGGTAACCGATCTCCGCCGACGGGAACCACACGGTCCGCAACATCAGCGTGTAGCGCTCGGCCGCGAACGACTCGGCGATGTCGGCGTCGATCCGGTCCAGCCGCCGCTTCTCCAGCCCCAGCGCTTCGACGGTACGGGCGCCTTCGGCCGTCTCGGCGAGGCTTGCGTTGATGGCGGCGTACGACGCGGACTCGCGCAGATAGCCGTCGCGCGCACGCCGCAAGTACCAGCGCGTCGCCACGAACAGCAGCGGTACGCCGAGCATGAGGGGCACCAGCACCCACGCGCCGACAAGGATGCACGCGCCGATCGAGAAGACAGTCGTCACGAACGCGATGATCGTCTCCGGCAGCGCGAACCTGACCGACCAGCCGAGCGCTTCGACATCGCGCGAGGTGCGGGTCAGCAGGTCGCCTGTGCCGGCCCGCTCGACGGTACTGACCGGGAGTGCGAGCGACTGCTTCACGAAGTTCTCGCGGAGCTCGGCGAGCACCTTCTCGCCCAGCACAAAGGACGCATAGCGGGCGTAGCGGGTGAGCACGGTCTGCACCAGCAAGAAGACCGCGATGGCAATGATCGTCTTGTCGACGGTCGAGACAGTGGTGCCCTCGGACACGTCCTGGACGAGGTTGCCGATCAGCCGCGGTGCGGCGAGGCCCGCGATGGCGGCGAGCACGTGCAAGGAGATCGCCACGGTGAGCTGACGGGGGTGCTGACGGGCCATCCCGCGCGCATAGCGGCGGACCGCGGGCGCGTTGGCGACGGGGAGGAGCTCTCTCATGCTGACACGTCGTCCTCACCGCGGGCCACGACGCGTCGGTAGCGGGGGTCGTCGAGCAGGTCACGGTGGCTGCCGACGGCGACCGCGGCGCCGGCCTGCACCAGCACCACCTCGTCGGCCTGGTCGAGCATCAACGGGCTGGCGGTGATGATCACCGTCGTCTTGCCCGCGCGGTGCTCCTGCAGCCGGGTGGCGATACGGGCCTCGGTGTGCGCGTCGACGGCCGACGTGGGGTCGACCAGCACGAGGATGTCGGGATCGGCGATGAGGGCGCGGGCGAGCACGAGGCGCTGCCGTTGCCCACCGGACAGCGAACGGCCTCTCTCCTCGACGTCGGTGTCGAGGCCGTCGGAGAGCGTGTCCATCACGTCTTCGGCCGAAGCCGTCAGAATCGCCCTCATCACGTCGTCCTCACCAGCAGTGCCGTGGACGTCGAGCTCGTCGCGCAACCGGCCGCTGAACAAGGTGGCGTTAGCGTCACTGACGACGATCGCCCGACGGACGAAGACACGCTCGAGGTCGGACAGCGAGACGCCGTCCAGGGTTGCCGGACCGTCGGCGAACCTGCCCAGCCGGTCGGCGATGGCAGCCGACTCGTGTGGAAGCTCTGACACGACCGCTGTTAGGCGCCCGGGGCGGACGCGAAGGCCGGTGCGGACGTCGACGAGGTCGCCGTCGGTCGACGCGACCCGCGGCTGCTCGATGTCTTGTGCCTCGGGCTGCACCGACAGCACTCGGCAGATGCGACGACCCGCAACGAGCCCTCGGATGAGCTTGTTGGCGACCTCTGTCCCGGTCCGCAACGGGATCATGAGGAACGCCGCATAGCCGTAGAACGCCACCAGCTCGCCCGGCTGGATCTTGCCCTCGACCGCGAAGCGGGCACCGAGCCATACCACGAGCACCACGAACACTCCTGGCAGGAAAATTTGGAGAGCGTCGAGCATGGATTGCAGCCGAGCCACCTGGACGCCGGCCCGGCGGACCTGCTGGGACTCCTCGGAGTATCGGGCGTGAAAGACTTCTTCGCCACCGACGCCACGCAGCACCCGGAGCCCTCCCACGATGTCGGAGGCGAGCGTGTTGAGCTCGCCCATCATCTCCCGTTGTGCCAGGTTGCGCTTCTGCAGCGGCTTCAGCAGTGGGCCGAGGAGCAGCAGCAGTGCCGGGACACCGATGAGGACGAGCAAGCCGAGCGTCATCGACGAGTTCAGCAGGATCGATGCGACCACGAAGAAGGCGGCGACGGCGCCGAACGCCCGGCCCATCACCTCGATCGAGTTCCCGACATGAGCGAGATCGGACGCACCGATGGAGACGACCTCGCCGGTGGAGATTCGCCGGGGGAGAGTGGCGCCGAGCCGAACACTGTGCCGGGCGACCACCTGCACCGTGCGGTAGGCCGCGATCAGCCAGTTCTGCACGGCGAAGCGGTGGCGAGCGATCCCGGCGACAGCTTGAAGGATGCCGATGCCGAAAAGTACGGCCGCCCAGTACGCCAGCCGACCCATGTCATCGGCACGCACGCCCTCGTCGATGGCCCGGCCGATGATCGCCGGCATCACCGACTGCGCCACCATCCACACGATGCCAAAGGTGATCCCTACGACCATCGTCGGAACCTGCCCGCAAGCGACCCACCACAGGTAGCGGCCGGGGGAGCGGGCGTCGGGTGTCCCCGGATCGGGGAGGGGCAGTTGGCGCATAACACACCAACGGTAGAGATGTGAGGTCCTGCGGCGCCAACCGTTTTAGCGTGCGAACGTGCCGAGGGCGGTCGTCGGACGAAGGGGTTCACCAACAAGGACCGGCGGATCGAGACACCTCGACCCGCCGGTCCCTTCCCCCGGCCCGTCACGACCGTGTGTCACAGCCGCAGCGAGCGCCCCTCGTCGGGTCCTTCGTCCCGCCCTTCGTCGGGTTCCTCGTACGCGGGTGTGTGCTGGACGGAGTCGTCGCCTGGCTGGTCGCCGCGTCTGCGTGGCCGAAGCGCCGCAACCAGACCGATCGCGCCGGCAGTGATCAACGCCACCGGACCCGCCAGCCGCGCGTCGTCGAGGCCTATCGCCTCGGTCAGAGTGAGCAGCCAGACGACGGTGAAGCCGGCGAAGAGCGCGCCGAACACCAAGGAGATGACGTCAGTTGCATGCCGAGGGAACACGGGTGCCTCCAGTGAGTGCGTCAAACGGTTGGTAGGTCGAGAAGATGCCGGCGCGAACGGCACCGTTGCCGTCGCCAGGGCAGTCAGCGAGCATGATGTTGATCTGGCCGAAGGTCAGCTCGATGTCGATCGTCACGTCCGGGTCGTCGTCGTCGCGCGGGATCAGGGTGGCCGACTGTGAGCCACCGCTGCGCGGCCCGGTGTAGGCGGGGCCGGTGATCTCGCCACCGTCGACATGTGCCCTGATCGTTGCGTCCACCGACGACGGCACGATGACGTCGACCTGGCCCACCGACGAGTCGACCTCGATGACACGCCCGTCCAGCGATGTGGGGTCCTGCACGTCGTCGAGGCGGACGGTGAGCAGTCCGGCGCCATGACGGTACGTCGTCTGGACGTCGGCAGCCGCCGTCGGGCGGTACGACGCCTCGCCGTACGGACCTGGCCCGACCACGGTCGAGACCACTGTCAAGAAGGTGGCGACAAGGCCGAGGAAGATGAGAAAGCGGCTGCGCCCGAACCGGGTGCCCATCAGCAGGGCCACTGCGATGAGCCCGAGGGCCGTGCCCGGGTACACCGACGGTGGCATCTGCGCGACGACGGTCTCGTCGATGACCCACACCGTCCCCAGGGCCAGCGCGATCGCGGCAAGGGTGGCGCTGAGCAGCCGGGAGGGCTCGCGTCGCGGCCGTCTCGGCCGCGGTGGGGGCGGCGGTGCGGGGGTGCGCGGCTGTGCCGGGCCACCCGCGCCTGTGCCGTCGGGGCGCCGCCACCAGACCTTGCGGGGCTCGTCCACCGGCAGCGGAGCAGTGTGCTCTGCCTGGTCGGTGCTGGTCGTCGGCAGGACTGCCGTCGCCTCGTCGTCCGGTGACGCCGACGGGGTCACCGCAGCGCTGTCATGGGGTCTGCGGGTGAGAACTGCGAAGAGTATGAGGGCGAGCAGGCCGATCACGATGGCAGGGAACGGGTTGGGCGCACTGAAGCCGATCGCCCCGATCATCGTCGCGGTGGCCGCGACCGCCGCGATCGCCAGGCCCGCGACGAGGATGCGGTCCGGGTCACGGCGCAACCAGGCCGACGCCGTCGAGTCGTAGCTGTCCTCGCTCGGGATGGTGATCCAGGCGAGGCAGTAGAGCACTACACCCGCGCCGCCGAACAGGGTGAGCGCGGCGAACACGACCCTGACGACGAGGGGGTCGACGTCGAGGTGGCGGCTGAGTCCCTCGCAGACGCCGGCGACCATGCGGTCGTCGCGGGCGCGACGGATCGTTCGGACGTCGCGGACTTGCTCCCGAGTGACCCGGGGGCCGGCGTCAGATGCGTGAGGTTGCTGGGTCATGTCTGGAAGCCTCGCCCACCTGTGCTCGAAGCGGTATCGGGGAGAGCCCTCATTTGGACGTCCAGGCCCCTGACATCGCGCCTGCGGGGGTCAGGGTGTCATCGGATGGTCACCAGGCAGCGATGCGACGATCATGGAGCCATGGCCCAGACGATTCCGCGTGCCCGGCGCGCGTACCGCGACCCCGAGGACTCCTTCCTCGGCGGTGTTGCGTCGGGGCTCGCCACCCACCTGGGGCTGGACCCACTGCATGCGCGGGTGGGTTTCGCGGCTCTGGCGCTGTGCGGCGGCTTCGGGGTGGTGGTGTACGCAGCGCTGTGGGTGCTGCTGCCGGTCGCCACCCTCGACGAGGACGACACCACGCCGGGTCTGGGATCGGCGACCCGGCGAGGGCTACGGACCTCGAGCCGGTCGCGTCGTGGCGGCGACATGGGAATAGCGCTGTCGCTGTCCATCGTCGCCGTGGGAGCGGTCGTGCTGCTTCAGGCGGCGGGGCTCTGGACGAGCCCGCGCATCTTCTGGCCGATCGCAGTGGCGCTGGCGGGCCTCGGCCTGCTGTGGTGGCAGTCCGACGAGGGCTCTCGGACCGACTGGCTCTCACTCGGGTCCGGTTGGAAGGGCTGGCTCCGCGTGGTGCTGGGGCTGGCCCTGGTCACCGGGGCAGTGTGCCTGGCCCTGTTCCAGGCCGGGGTGTCCGGGGCACTCGACGACACCCTCGGCGCCATCGCGCTTGCCATCCTCGGCGTCGCACTGGTGCTGGGGCCGTGGCTGCTGACGCTTACCCGGGAGCTGCGGCAGGAACGCGCCGAGCGGGTCCGCAGCCAGGAACGCGCCGACGTCGCCGCGCACCTCCACGACTCCGTGCTGCAGACGCTTGCCCTGATCCAGCGCCAGGCCGCCGACCCGGCCGCGGTGAGCCAGTTGGCGCGCACCCAGGAACGCGAGCTGCGCACCTGGCTGTTCGAGGCCGACGACCGGGAGGCGGACACGCTGCGGTCGGCGTTGCAGCGTGCCCTCGCCGAGGTCGAGGATGCCCACCATGTCCCGATCGAGCTGGTGACGGTCGGTGATCTGGCGCTGGTCGACTCGACGCGAGCGCTGGTGGCGGCCACCCGCGAGGCTGCTGTCAACGCGTCACGCCACTCCGGCGCCGACCGGGTGGACGTCTTCGTCGAGGTGGGCTCGGGAGGGGTGGAAGTGTTCGTACGGGATCGTGGGCGCGGCTTCGTGCTCGGCGAGGTGGCCGAGGACCGGCTCGGCGTACGCCGCTCCATCATCGACCGGGTCGCCCGCCACGGTGGGGGTGCGATCATCCGCAGTACGCCGGGCGACGGGACCGAAGTGCGGTTGACGATGCCGTGCACCGCCACAGCCGAAGTGCGGCCGGACCTCGGCCGCGCCGCATCACCCCGCTCGGAGGAGAACAAGGCATGACACCACCGCTGCGCCTGGTCATCGTCGACGACCACGCCATGTTCCGCACGGGTGTGAAGTCGGAGCTGTCCGGCGTCTTCGACGTCGTCGGGGAGGCGGCCGACGCCGATGACGCGGTCAGCACGATCACGTCGACGCTGCCCGACGTAGTGCTCCTCGACGTCCACCTACCGGGCGGAGGCGGCGCTGAGGTGCTGCGTAGGACGACGACGAGGCACCCTGAGGTGAAGTTCCTGGCGCTGAGCGTCTCCGATGCCGCCGAGGACGTGATCGCCGTGATCCGCGGCGGCGCCCGCGGCTATGTCACGAAGAACATCACCGGTGGGGAGCTCATCGCCGCGATCCGACGGGTGGCCGACAACGACGCCGTGTTCTCTCCCCGGCTGGCGGGCTTCGTGCTCGACGCCTTCGCGGGCCAGTTCGAGGTCGCGGAGATCGACGAGGACCTGGACCGGCTGACGGAGCGTGAGCGCGAGGTCATGCGGCTCATCGCGCGCGGTTATGCCTACAAGGAGGTTGCCGCGGAGCTGTTCATCTCGATCAAGACGGTCGAGAGCCACGTGTCGAGCGTCCTGCGCAAGCTCCAGCTCTCGAGTCGTCACGAGCTGACGCGATGGGCGTCGGAGCGTCGCTTGTTGTAGTGGCGCGCGCGTCGCGCGGGAGCGCGACCGACGCCGCAGACTACGGCAGAATGCCCACAGACCGTTCGCTGCCTGTGACCGAAGGGGACGTTTCGTGGACCTGCTGCGCCAGAGCTTGCTGTTCCTCCACCTGCTGGGCTTCGCAGCGCTGGTAGGCGGTGCACTGGCGCAAGTTCGCGACGACTTCAAGGTCGTCAACGCCGCCATGCTGTACGGCGCCCTCATCCAGGTGGTCACCGGTCTGCTGCTGGTGGGCGTCATCGAGGGGGCCGACGACCCGATCGACAACACCAAGGTTGCGGTCAAGCTGGCGGTGGCGCTCGTGGTGGCCGTGCTGTGCTGGGTCAACCGCCGCAAGGACACCATCCCGACCGGCCTGTTCGGTGCGGTCACGCTGCTGGCCGTGGGCAATGCCGCGGTTGCGATCTTCTGGTGACCGGTCGTCAGCGTTGGCTACGAGAGCTTCTCGACCGGCGAGTAGCGCAACAGCAGTCGCTTCACGCCGCTGGATCCGAAGTCGACCGAGGCCACCGCCTTGTCGGCTTGGCCCTCGATCGTCACCACGCTCCCCATCCCGAACGTGTCGTGGTTGACCCGGTCGCCTGGCGCCAACGAGGGGACGGGCCGGGTGCCGCCGGTTGGCTTGGGTGCGGGGAGCTGGCGTGTACTTCGCCGGACCGGCGATGCCGCGGAGGCACGGACATAGCCGCCGGAGTCGGCGTACCGGGAGGATGCCGACGAGCTTCCCCAGGTGGTCTGCGCCGACTCGGTGCGTTTCCAGTCGATCAGTGCGCCGGGGATCTCGTCGAGGAAACGCGACGCGGGGTTGTGTGACGGCGCGCCCCAGGCGGAACGGACCAGCGCCCGGGAGAGGTAGAGCCGCTGGCGGGCCCGGGTGACACCGACGTACGCCAATCGGCGCTCTTCTTCGAGCTCGACCGGGTCACCGAGCGCACGTGAGTGCGGGAAGATGCCGTCCTCGAGCCCGCTGAGGAAGACGACCGGGAACTCGAGCCCCTTGGCCGTGTGCAGCGTCATCAGCGTCACGACGCCGTCGGACTCGTCACCGTCGGGGATCTGGTCGGCGTCAGCGACGAGGGCGACGCGCTCGAGGAAGTCGCCGAGCGTGGCCGCATCCTGCTCGTCGGCGAACTCGCGGGCGACAGCCAACAGCTCGCCGAGGTTCTCGACCCGGGTCTCGTCCTGCGGGTCGTCAGACGCCTCGAGCTCGGCCAGGTATCCGGACGTCGTCAGCACGGCATCGACGATGTCGTCAGGCCGCTCGCCCTGCTCCACCATCTTCTGCAGGCGCTCGATGATCGTCACGAACGACTGAATGTTCTTCAGCGACCGGGTGGCGATCGCGGGGGCGTCCTCGGCCTTGCGCAGTGCCTCCCAGAAGGACACCCCAGTGCGCTGGGAGAGCACGTCGACACAGGCTTCGGCGCGGTCGCCGATGCCGCGTTTGGGCACGTTGAGGATGCGCCGCAGCGAGACGGTGTCGTTGGGGTTGGCGAGCACCCGGAGGTAGGCGAGGACGTCACGGACCTCGCGACGCTCGTAGAAACGCACCCCGCCGACGACCTTGTAGGGCAGGCCAACCCGGATGAACACCTCCTCGAAGACCCGGCTCTGCGCGTTGGTGCGGTAGAACACAGCCACGTCGCTCGGCTTGGCGATGCCGTCGTCGGTGAGCCGGTCGATCTCCTCGGCCACGAACTGTGCCTCGTCGTGCTCGTCGTCGGCGACATAGCCGCAGATCAGCTCCCCGTCGCCGGCCTCGGACCACAGGTTCTTGGGGCGGCGCTTGGGGTTGTTGGCGATGACCGCGTTGGCCGCGCTGAGGATGTTCTGCGTGGAGCGGTAGTTCTGCTCGAGCACCACCGTGCTGGCGCCGGGGAAGTCCTCCTCGAACTGCAAGATGTTGCGGATGTTGGCGCCGCGGAACGCGTAGATCGATTGGTCGGAGTCGCCGACGACCATCAGCTCGGCCGGCTCGGCGGTGGGTGCGCCAGGAGCCGCCGACAACGTCGTGGGGGCGACGCCGACGAGGTCGCCCTCAGAGGTGCGTCGGACGGCGCCGTCTGAGCACAGCTCGCGGATGAGGGCGTACTGCGCGTGATTGGTGTCTTGGTACTCGTCGACGAGCACGTGGCGGAACCGGCGGCGGTAGGTCTCACGCACCTCGGGAAACGCCTGCAGGAGATGGACCGTGGTCATGATCAGGTCGTCGAAGTCCAAGGCGTTGGCCGCCTGGAGGCGCTGCTGGTAAGAGGTGTAGCACTCGGCGTAGGTGCGCTCGAGGTGGTTCTTGGCCCTGGCCGCGGCCGCCCCGTGGTCGAGCAGCTCGTTCTTGCAGTTGCTGACCCAGTTGAGCACCGCCCGCGGGTTGTAACGCTTGGCGTCGAGATCGAGGTCGCGGCACACCAGGGTCATCAACCGGCGTGCGTCGGCGTCGTCGTAGATCGAGAAGTTGGAACCGAAACCGAGACGGGCGACCTCCTTGCGCAAGATCCGCACGCAGGACGAGTGGAAGGTCGAGACCCACATGATCTTGGCGCGGCCGCCGACCAGCTCCAACACGCGCTCGCGCATCTCGGCAGCTGCCTTGTTGGTGAACGTGATGGCCAGGATCGAGCCGGGGTGGGTGCCGCGCTGTGCCAGCAGCCAGGCGATGCGCCGGGTGAGGACCCGGGTCTTGCCGGAGCCGGCGCCGGCGACCACGAGCAGCGCCGAGCCAACGTGGGTGACGGCGGCCCGCTGCGACGGGTTGAGCCCCTCGAGGAGCTCTTCGCGACTGGGTTGGCGGCGCCGTGCGGGCACCTCGTCGGTCGGAGCTGGCGACGACGGCTCGGCAAGCTGAGGCAGCGGGAAGAGCGCGGACATCGTGGTCACATCGTACGTCGGGGCGCCGACGCTTCTGCTACCGCGCGCCGCCCGTCAGGCGGCGTCGCCACACCACGCAGCGCTTCAGGCGGAGCAGCATCAGGCGGGGCAGGGTCAAAGGGTGAGACCGTGCTGGAGGAAGTAGGGGACCGGGTCGATGCCGTCGTGCAGGTTCGATGCCAACCGGTACTCGAGGTGCAGGTGAGCGCCGTAGGAGTTGCCGGTGTCACCGACGCGACCGACCTGCTGACCGGTGACGACCTGCTGGCCGGCGACCACGTCGATGGAGCTGAGGTGGTTGTACCAGACCTCGTCGCCGTTCTCGAGCTGCAGACGGACCTGGTTGCCGTAGGGGCCGTCCCAGCCGGTCTGCACCACGACCGCGTTGGTGACCGCGACTGCGGGGGTGCCGTACGCCGTGGCGAAGTCGACTCCGGTGTGGTAGCCCGACGCCCAGTAAGGTCCGGACTCGCCGAACCAGGTGGAGATGTGGAAGCCGGTGGTCGGGAGCACCCACCCGGCGCTGGTGGGCGCTTGGGTGGCTCCGCTGGTGGACGCCTCGGCGGCTTCTCGGTGGCGCTTCCTGGCGGCTTCACGGTGGCGCTTCCTGGCGGCCTCGCGGGCGAGTTGCTCGGCGTAGCTCTCTGCCTCGGCGGCAGCATCGCGGAGCTTGTTGTTGCGCTCGTTCGCCAGCAGCTGTGCCGTTGTCGTGGTGGCGGAGTTCTTCGCGGTCAGCCTGCCGGCGAGCACCGGACGCACGATGCCGCGGCTCACCGTGGTGGCGTCGCGGCCCGCGAGGGAGGCCGACGACATCGAGGCGACGTAGGAGCCGTGCTGTTGCGAGGAGGTCGGAGTGACGTCGTGCCCGGCTGAGATGGCTTGGCCTGCCGTGGCGGCGCCGACGGCAGCGACCAGGAGGGCGAGACCGCCGATCAAGGATGGAGAGGTGACGCGTCCGGATCGCCTCGGCGCGGGCACCCTCTTGCGACGGCCGGGAGATGCGGGAGCGGGGTCGAGCCGATGGGTCTCCTCGTCAGCCTTGTTGGCGCGGTGCCTGTCGGCACGATGCGTCGACACGCTCAGGAGTCCCTTTCGGCAGACGGTCAAACAAGCACGAAGGTCCGACTCTAGCCGAACTCGGTGGGGGAGCAAACCCGCGCGGCTCACCTTCCCTGGTGTGGTTGGCTAGTCTCGACCCCGTCGTACGACGGCGCGGGATCCTCCCGCGTGGACGCACAAAGGCGGTGAGCTGGACAATGGCCCCGATTCGGATCGTGGTGGCGAAGCCTGGGCTGGACGGACACGACCGCGGCGCCAAGGTGATCGCCCGAGCACTTCGCGACGCCGGCATGGAGGTCGTCTACACCGGCCTGCACCAGACCCCCGAGCAGATCGTCGAGACCGCGATCCAGGAGGACGCCGACATCGTCGGGCTCTCCGTCCTGTCCGGGGCTCACCTGACGCTCTTCAAGAAGGTCATGCAGCTGCTCGAGGAGCGCGACGCCACCGACATCATCGTCTTCGGCGGCGGCATCATCCCCGCGGCCGACATACCTCTGCTCGAGGAGGTCGGGGTCGCCAAGATCTTCACCCCCGGCACGAAGACCCAAGATGTCGTGCAGTGGGTCAACAACGCGATGACACAAGCCTGAACCGGGCCTCACCACCTCGGTCGCGCAGGCCACCACCGATCGCCGGCGCAAGCCCTCACCGGCGTACGTCGTGGGCGTCGACGAACGCTGCCAACGCCGATGCGAGCTCGTCCGGCGAAGACAGCAGAACCCAATGCCCTGCGTCGACCTCCAGGCGCGTCAGGTCGGATGCGAACCGGTGCAGGTCCTGCGTGAGCTGTGGCAGCACGTACCTGTCGCGTAGCGGGACGACGAGCTGCACCGGCACGTCGGTGGTCGCGCCGCCTGGCACACGCTCGCGCCGGGCGAAGATGTTCGCGCGGTAGAGGTTGAGCCCATTGACCGCGTCGTCGGTCAGTGTCGGGCCGAAATGTCGGTGCCGGCCCTCATCACGGACCAGCAGCGACGCGTGCCGCAGGACGTATTCCGGCAGCAGCGGCAGGTGGAAGGCGTAGACGTACCACGAGTGCAGCAGCTGATGGAGGCCCTCGCGCTTGCGGTTCCAGCCACCGTGGAGAGCTGACCGCGAGAACGCCGCAACATGGTCCAGGCACGGCCCGCTGATCGTCGAGTAGCTGGCGATCCGGCCCCGGAACCGGACATCGGACCGCTCCCGGATGACTGCCTCCCAGGCCTGGATCGACCCCCAGTCGTGACCCACCAGGTGCACCGGCTGGTCGGGGGAGACCGTGTCCATCACTGCCGCCAGGTCGGCGACGAGGTGGCGGACGGCGTACGCGTCCTGGCGCCTGGGTACGCCGGACTCGCCGGCCCCGCGAACGTCGTACGTCACGCAGTGGAAGCGGTCCTGAAGTCGCCTCACGACCGGGTCCCACACGGCGTGCGTGTCGGGGAAACCGTGCACGAGGACCACCGTCGGCCCGACCCGGGGCGTCTGCCACACCGCGAGCGGAAGGTCGCCGGAGCCGACCGTGCTGCGAGCAGGGACGGGAGGGTCGCTGGCGGGGGCGCCCGGGTCGGCCATGGGATCCTCTCGAGTCGGCTGCACCCCGAGTCTGCCAAACGGGCACTGGCTGGCTAGGCTCCCACCGACCGACGCACCCGGCCGGGCCACCATGGGGGAGACAGCCAGAAGGGCGGCAGCACCGTGGATCTGATGGAGTACCAGGCGAAGGAGCTCTTCGCCAAGCATGGCGTGCCCGTGACGATGGGCGTTGTCGTCGAGAACCCCGAGGACGCCCACGACGCCGCCTACCGGCTCGGTGGCCGGGTCGTGATCAAGGCGCAGGTGCAAGCCGGCGGCCGCGGCAAGGCAGGCGGGGTCAAGCTCGCGGAGAGCCCCGAGGAGGCCGTCGCCAAGGCCGGGGAGATCCTCGGTATGGACATCAAGGGGCACACCGTCCGCCGGGTGCTCGTGGCTCCCACCGCCGACATTGCGGAGGAGTACTACTTCTCCTACCTGGTGGACCGGACCAACCGCCGCTACCTGTGCATCGCCAGCACCGAGGGCGGGGTAGAGATCGAGGTCACCGCGCACGAGAACCCCGACGCCGTGGCGCAAGTGACGATCGACCCGCTGGTCGGTGTCGACGACGCCAAGGCGCGCGAGATCGTCGAGGCCACCGGCTTCCCGGCCGAGGTCGCTGACGAGGCAGTCGGCGTCATCCAGAAGCTGTGGACCGTGTTCACCGAGGAGGACGCGTCGTTGGTCGAGGTGAACCCGCTCGTCCGGTTGGGTGACGGCCACCTCGACGCGCTTGACGGCAAGGTCACTCTCGACGACAACGCCGGTTTCCGGCACACCGACCACGCGGCCTTCGAAGACCGGGCCGCCGCTGCCCCGCTCGAAGCGCAGGCGACGGCGAAGGGCCTCAACTACGTGAAGCTGGACGGAGAGGTCGGCATCATCGGCAACGGTGCCGGGCTGGTCATGTCGACTCTCGACGTCGTGGCGTACGCCGGGGAGCAGCACGGCGGCGTGAGACCTGCCAACTTCCTCGACATCGGGGGCGGCGCGTCCGCCGAAGTGATGGCTGACGGCCTGCACATCATCCTCAGTGACCCGCAGGTACAGAGCGTCTTCGTCAACGTGTTCGGCGGCATCACCGCCTGTGACGCGGTCGCCAACGGCATCGTCAACGCGCTCCAGCTGCTCGGCGACGAGGCGAACAAGCCGCTCGTCGTACGCCTCGACGGGAACAACGTCGACGAGGGACGCCGGATCCTCGACGAAGCCCACCATCCGCTGGTGACACTGGCCGACACCATGGACGGTGGCGCAGACCGCGCCGCTGAGCTGGCAGCGGCTGCGGCCGCGGCACCCGAGAGGACCTGATGTGGCGATCTTTCTGACTGGGGACTCGAAGGTCATCGTGCAGGGGATGACTGGGTCCGAGGGCTCCAAGCACACCCAACGGATGCTCGACTCCGGCACCAGTGTCGTCGGCGGTGTGACGCCCAAGAAGGGTGGTCAGACCGTCGACTTCGAGGGTGCGTCCGTGCCGGTGTTCAACTCCGTCGCCGAAGCAGTTGAGGCCACCGGAGCCGACGTGTCGGTGGTGTTCGTGCCGCCGAGGTTCACCAAGGCGGCGGTCGTGGAGTCTGTCGACGCGGGGATTCCGCTCATCGTGGTGATCACCGAGGGAGTCCCCGTCAAGGACACCGCGGAGCTCTTCGCCTATGCCCAGTCGAAGGGGACCTCACGCATCATCGGCCCCAACTGCCCTGGGCTGATCAGCCCGGGCAAGTCCAACGCAGGCATCATCCCGGCAGACATCACCGAGGCGGGGCGCATCGGTCTCGTGTCGAAGTCGGGCACCTTGACCTACCAGATGATGTACGAGCTGCGCGACATCGGCTTCTCGTCGGCGGTCGGTATCGGCGGTGACCCGATCATCGGGACGACCCATATCGACGTGCTGCAAGCTTTTGAAGATGACCCCGATACCGAGGCGATCGTGATGATCGGTGAGATCGGGGGAGACGCCGAGGAGCGTGCGGCGGCGTACATACAGGACAACATCACCAAGCCTGTCGTCGGTTATGTCGCGGGATTCACCGCACCCGAAGGCAAGACGATGGGCCATGCCGGTGCGATCGTCTCCGGCTCGTCGGGAACCGCGCAGGCCAAGAAGGAAGCCCTGGAAGCCGCTGGGGTCAAGGTCGGCAGGACGCCGTCCGAGACGGCGCAGCTGATGCGGGAGCTGATCCAGAGCTAGCACCGCGCGAACCCAGTCGGTCAGGCCTGGGTGGCGCGGAGGGCGGCGCGCTGCACGAGCTGGGTGAACTCATCGGGTGCCATGTCGAAGCGGGCGCTCGGGGTGAAGGTGATCTGGGCGACCTTGGTCCCGACCCGGACCAACGCGACTCGGAACGTGATCGTGCGGGACTCCGAGGCGGCCAGCGTGATGTCGTAGGCCCGCCCGTTGCCCTGGGTCACGGCGACGGGGGTGGTCGAGTTGACCTCGAGCGAGACCTGTCGATCGTTGCAGCCCTGAACCGACGTGTTGACCTGATCGAGGAACACCTTGGCCGCGTCGACGGAGGCGAACTGGCCGACCGTCTCGGTCATGCCGAAGATGCTGGGCAGCCGTCTCGCGTCGGGCACGACGAAGCTGCGTGCCCGGATCTGCTGCGCACCGGCCCCGGCGAAGTCGGCGCGGTCGCACTCGGTGGCCGCCGGGTTGATCCGGGCAGTGCTGGGTCTCGTCGGCACCCACGGGTCCGTCAGGCCTTGGAAGACCGGCAGGTCGACGGCGGCAAGGAAACCCTTGGCGCGGTCGAGGCTCGGCGGTGGCCGCTCGATCGTGCGGTACGGTCGCCGGCCGCAGCTGCCCACCGAAGCGGCGCATACCCGGCGCACCGAAGCCGCCGTCAGAACCACGAGCCTGGTGCCGGTGACCGGGCCGCCGCCAGGCGAGTTGACGATCCAGGTGATAACTGAGCGGCCGGACTGCGCGATCGCCACACGCTGGTGATGGATCCCGTGGCGGTCGACGTACCGCATGGTGACGAGGCTGCCCGCGTCGCCGACGCCGCGCAGCATCGCAAAGCGCTCGACCTGGTGGTTGTCGGCCAGGCAGCCGGCGTACGTCTTGACGAGCCGCTGGTAGTTGCGGTCGGCGGCGGCGGTCGATCTCGACACCTCGAGCGCCTGGGTCGCGACCGCCGCACGCCTGCCGGGGCCGGACTCGAACGTCCGGACGAACGAATGCGCGGCGTGTGGGTCGCTCGGCACGGCGAGCAGGCACTCGTCATAAGGCGTCGTGACACCGAAGTCGGGCGAGGTGCCGGTGAGGCGCCACGGGCGAGGCGTGCGCAGCTTGCGCATCTCCTCCCGCGAGGTCAGCTGTGAGGCGTCGAACGTCGGCTCCGGCCCCGGTTTCGGCTTCGGCTCCTCCGGTTCAGGGGTGGCGGTCGGTCTGTCCGGCGTCGGTGCGCTTGCTTCGGGGGTGCTGGTCAACGGCGACTTCGCGGCGGTGAGCGCACCGGCTCCGATGACGAGCGCGAGTGACAGCAGGGCGGCCAGGGTCATGTGCGTACGCCGGCGACGGTCCCCTTCGCGGCGCAGCCGGCTGGGCCGCTCCACCGGCTCGGCAGTCAGGTCGTGCCGCAGGCCGCCCAGCGCGTTGCTGATGCTGTCCGGCGACGGGTCGGTGCCGGCGCGCCGAAGCCGGTCGGCGGAGGCTTCCAGTGAGGCCGCGGCCGCTTCGTCGGTCAGCCCCGACTCACGGGCGGCCTGGGCGAGGTCGAGTCCGGCCAGCCATCGCAGGATCAGCAGCTGCCGGCCGACCGGGGCGAGCGCCTGCAGGCCGCGGAGCAGTTCGCGGTGCTCGTCGGCGGTCCGTTGGGCGCGGACGTACCACGGCTTGCGGGCGCGGTTCTGCGCGCTGCGCGTGGCACGGAACGCCCGCTCGCGCATCCACGGGTCCGGGTCGGGGAGCTCGGCTACCTTGTGCCAGTGGTGCGCGGCGGCGACGTAGGCGTCGGAGAGCGCCCGTTGCGCAACCTCGGTGTCACCGCAGTACGCATAGACCTGCGCCAGCAGCCGGGCACGACTCTCGCGGTAGAACGCAGCGAATGCGTCGGCGCGCGACATCGACGTAGCTCCTTGCGAGGTTGATGGAGAAGAACCCTTCGACGGTAACGAGTCGCAGGGGCGAAGACCAAACCGCTGCCGCGCCCGGGGAAGGGAGCCGACGAGCACCCGTGCGGCGTGTCAGCCGGGACGCTCGTCGCCAGCGGGAGACGATGAGCGGCAATGACCGACCTCCTGTCGCGGCCGATCCTGAGGGTGCGGCCGACCACGCCCACGCCGACTCGGCCACTGGTGTTGTCGGCTTTGATCGCGGTCGCGTCCAGTGCCGCCGTCGGGCTGATCGGCTGCCTCGCAGTGTCCGTGGCTGTGTGGTTCTCCGGTGGCTCGGGCGCGTTCGGCTCGGCGGTGCGAACCGGCGCGCTCGGTTGGCTCGTCGGCAACGGCTCCGGCCTGGTGGTGCAGGGGACGCCGCTCACGGCCATACCGGTGGGTTTGCTCGTTCTGTGGGGCTGGCTGCTGTATCGCAGTGGTCGGTGGGCGGGGGCGCACTCGCTGGTGCGGAGCTGGAGCGACGTGGTCGCCGGCGTGGGCGCGGCTGCCGTCGCGTACGGCGGAGCCGGGGTCGTCGTCGCCACCCTCACCTCGACCGAGACCGTGCACGCGGGCGTGGTCCGCAGCGCCCTGGCACCGGCATTGCTGGCGCTGCTGCTTGGTGGCCTCGGCGTAGTGAGCGGCTGCGGCCGCGCCGGGAAGCTCTTCGACCTGCTGCCGGAGGAGGTCCGCGCCGGGCTCGTTGGCGGCGCCACCGGCGCGGCGGTCATGCTGGCCGCCGGAGGGGTGCTGTTCACCGCGAGCCTGGTGGTGCACTTCAGCGACGTGGTCACGCTGGCCGAGGGCGCACGGGCGGGTGTCCTCGGCGGTCTCGTGCTCGCCCTGCTTGGCGCGCTGCTGGTGCCGAACGCCGTGCTGAGTGCAGGGGCGTTCATCGCCGGGCCCGGCTTCGCGCTCGGATCCGGCACCTCGGTCGCGCCGGGAGACATCCATCTCGATGCGCTGCCGGCGTTCCCGCTGCTGGGCGTGCTGCCGCAAGGTGACGGCTCCGCCTGGTGGCTGAGTGCCCTCATCGTGCTCCCGGTGCTGGCCGGCGCGGTCGCCGGTGTGACCGCGGTACGCCGCTATCCCGTGTACGGGCCCGACCACGCGGCACTGCGCGGTGGCCTGGCCGGGCTGGTGGGCGGCGTCGGCTTCGGGGCGCTGACCGCGCTGGCCGGTGGGTCGGTCGGACCGGGACGCATGCAGGACGTCGGGCCTGAGGCTTGGGGCACCATGCTCGTCTGTGCGTTGGCCTTCCTCCTGGGCGGGGCGGTGACCGCGGCCGGCGTTCGCTGGGTCGGCAGTGTCCGCGGCCGCAATGGTGACTCCTGATCGTTCGCAGCTGCATGGCTGCGCCCGGTGGCGGCCGGGCGTCTCGCTATCGTGTGCGTCGGCCGTCGCCACCCATCTGAGGAGCCTGTGTGCCCGCGCGTCTCGTCGTCCTGGTCTCCGGGGTCGGCACGAACCTGCAGGCGCTGCTCGACGCGTGCCGTGATCCGGAGTACGGCGCCGTGGTGGCCGCGGTGGGCGCTGACCGGCCAGACACCGGCGGGGTCGCCCGAGCGGCTGCTGCCGGCATCGCGACGTTCGAGCTGCCGCTCTCGGCGTACGCCGACCGAGCGGACTGGGACGCCGCTCTGACCGACGCGGTGGCAGCGCACGAGCCTGACCTGGTGGTGCTCGGCGGCTTCATGAAGTTGACCGGTCCGGCGTTCCTGAGCCGGTTCGGCGGACGAACGGTGAACACCCATCCGGCGTTGTCGCCGTCGTTCCCCGGCATGCATGGACCTCAGGAGGCGCTCGACCATGGTGTCAAGGTCACCGGTGCCACGCTCTTCGTCGTCGACGCAGGGGTCGACACCGGGCCGATACTGGCGCAGGTCGCCGTGCCCGTGGAGGACGCCGACACCCCGGCGTCCCTGCACGAGCGCATCAAGGTCGCCGAACGGGCCATGCTCGTCGATGTGGTCGGGCGGATCGCCCGCCGTGGGTTCACCATCAGCGGCAGGAAGGCAACCCTCTTGTGAGCAACGACATCCGGCCCCTTCGACGGGCTCTCCTCTCGGTCTACGACAAGTCCCGTCTCGAAGAGGTGGCGCAGGCGCTCGACGGTGCAGGCGTCGCGATCGTCTCGACGGGCTCGACGGCCGCGCGGATTGCCGCTATCGGAGTGGCGGTCACGAAGGTCGAGGAGCTGACCGGCTTCCCCGAGTGCCTCGACGGGCGGGTCAAGACGCTGCACCCGCGCGTGCATGCAGGCATCCTTGCGGACCAGCGGCTGGCGTCGCATCGTGAGCAGCTTGCCGACCTCGGCATAGAGGCGTTCGACCTCGTGATCTCGAACCTGTACCCGTTCCGCGAGACGGTCTCGTCGGGTGCCGGGCCGGACAGCTGCGTCGAACAGATCGACATCGGCGGACCGTCGATGGTGCGGGCGGCGGCCAAGAACCACCCGAGCGTTGCGGTCGTCACGTCGCCGAGGCAGTACGACGACCTGATCGCAGCACTGGCCGCCGGCGGGTACTCGCTGGCGCAGCGGCAACAGCTGGCGGCGGCGGCGTTCGCGCACACGGCGGCGTACGACGTGCAGGTCGCGCAGTGGTTCAGTCGGCAGGTCGCGAGTGACGGGCATGAGGAGTGGCCGGACTTCGCGGGACTCACCTTCGAGCGGCGGTCGGTGCTCCGCTACGGCGAGAACGCACACCAGCCGGCGGCGCTGTACTCCGACCCGGCGAGCGAGCCGAGTGTCGCCCAGGCCCAGCAGCTCCACGGCAAGGAGATGAGCTACAACAACTACGTCGACACTCAGGCCGCACATCGGGCGGCGTACGACTTCGCGGAGCCGGCGGTCGCGATCATCAAGCACGCGAACCCGTGTGGGATCGCGATCGGTGGCGACATCGCCGACGCGCACGCCAAGGCGCACGCGTGTGACCCGATGTCGGCGTTCGGCGGGGTGATCGCCGCCAACCGGCCGGTGACGGTAGCCATGGCCGAGCAGGTCGCTGACGTGTTCACCGAGGTGGTGGCCGCGCCGGCGTTCGACGACGAGGCGGTCGCGGTGCTGACGCGGAAGAAGAACGTGCGGCTGCTGGTCTGTCCGCCGCCACCTGGAGAGCTCGTCGAGTGGCGGCAGATCGGCGGCGGGATGCTCGCCCAGGTGACCGACCGCTTCCAGTCGCCGGGCGACGAACCGACCGGATGGACGCTGGCGACGGGGGAGCCGCTCGACGTGAGTGGGCTGGTCGACCTCGCGTTCGCGTGGCGGGCCATCCGCTCGGTGAAGTCCAACGCGATCCTGCTTGCGTCGGCCGGCGCCACGGTCGGCGTAGGAATGGGTCAGGTCAACCGGGTGGACTCCGCACGGCTCGCGGTGGCACGTGCCGGTGGCCGGGCGAGTGGGTCGTTTGCTGCCTCCGACGCGTTCTTCCCGTTCGCCGACGGGCTCGAGGTGCTGCTGCAGGCCGGGGTGCGGGCGGTCGTACAGCCAGGCGGGTCGATGCGCGACGAAGAAGTCGTCGCCGCTGCCGCAAAGGCCGGCGCCACGATGTACTTCACCGGCACCCGCCATTTCGCCCACTGACGGGCCTCCGACCCGACGTACCCGGCCCTCCCCGGAATTGCGGGACTGCAGGCCGACACGCCCGATGACGGGCTGCACTTTCCCACAGTTCGCGGCAAGGGCAGGTGGGGAACACGCAGGCAGGTGGGTCCGGTGTACGCCGGGTCCGGGTGGCCGGCGGCGTGACACAATCGGCGCGTGACTGCGCAGATCCTCGACGGCCGCGCGACTGCCGCGGCGATCAGGGTCGACCTCAAGCAGCGCGTCGAGCGGCTCGCGGAAGTGGGAGTCACCCCAGGGCTCGGTACGGTGCTGGTCGGTGCCGACCCGGGGAGCATGTCCTACGTCGCCGGCAAGCACCGCGACTGCGCGCAGGTCGGCATCGCGTCGCTGCGTGAGCACCACCCGGCCGAGATCGACCAGGAGTTCCTCGACAAGCGCATCGTCGCACTCAACGAGGACCCCATGAGTACGGGCTTCATCGTGCAGCTGCCGCTGCCCCGGCACCTCGACTCGCAGCGGGCGCTCGAGCTCGTCGACCCTGACAAGGACGCTGACGGACTCCACCCGATGAACCTCGGGCGCCTGGTGCTGATGGCGGAGGGGCCGTTGCCGTGCACGCCGAGGGGGATCGTCGAGCTGCTGCGGGCCTACGACGTGAAGCTCGAAGGCGCCGAGGTATGCGTCGTCGGGCGCGGTGTCACCGTCGGCCGGCCGCTCGGTCTGTTGCTGACCCGGCGTACGGAGAACTGCACGGTGACGCTGTGCCACACCGGTACGAAGGACCTCACCGCCCATGTGCAACGCGCCGACATCGTGGTGGCCGCGGCCGGGGTTGCCGGGCTGATCACCGAGGAGATGGTCCGCCCCGGCGCCGTCGTTCTTGACGTCGGGACGTCTCGCACCGAAGCCGGGCTCGTCGGAGATGTGGCACCGCAGGTGCGCGAGGTCGCCGGTCACATCGCGCCGATGCCGGGCGGCGTCGGACCGATGACCCGGGCGCTGCTGCTCACCAACGTCGTCGAGGCCGCCGAGCGTGCGGCCGGGCTGCGGTGAACTTGCTGAAGAAGCCGTCCACGACGGGAGGGATCATCTACCTGGTCGTGCTCGGTGCCCTGTTCGTCGGTCTCGGCGTCGTAGCGTACGGCGCCTGGCGCACGGGCATCAGCGTGATGGGCTGCGCGTTCGGGCTGGCCTTCCTGGCGCGCGCCGTGCTGCCCGAGGAACGCGCCGGGATGCTTCGGGTCCGGCGCCGGTACGTCGACCTCACCGCGCTGGCGATCTGCTGCACGGGCATGATCATCCTCGCCACCGTGATCCCGCAGGCACCCGCCTGACAGCGGTTCGTCCGACCAGCGCTGGCTCGCACCGCCTATCAGCGATTCGTCCGACCAGCGCTCGCCCAAAGTCTGCGGGCACAGCCGGACGAATCGGAGAGCATCAGCCGAGCAGGCCCAGCTCCTTCACCGCGTCGCGCTCCTCGGCGAGCTCGGTGACGCTGGCGTCGATGCGCTGCCGGGAGAAGTCGTCGATGTCGAGACCCTGCACGATCTCCCAGCTGCCGGCCCGCGTCGTAACCGGGAACGACGAGACCAGGCCCTCGGGCACACCGTACGAACCGTCGGAGCGGACCGCCATCGAGGTCCAGTCGCCGTCCTTCGTGCCCTGCAGCCACTCGCGGGCCGCGTCGACGGTCGCGCTCGCCGCGCTGGCGGCGCTCGACGCGCCACGCGCCTCGATGATCGCGGCACCACGCTTCTGCACCGTCGGGATGAAGTCGTTCTCGATCCAGTCCTGGTCGTTGACAGTCTCCGCGGCGTTGGCGCCGTTGACCTGGGCGTGGAACACGTCGGGGTACTGCGTCGCCGAGTGGTTGCCCCAGATCGTCATCTTGGCGAGGTCGTTGACGCTCACCCCGGCTTTGGCGGCGAGCTGCGCGAGCGCCCGGTTGTGGTCGAGCCGCGTGAGCGCGCTGAACCTGTCGGACGGGATGTCGGGGGCGTTGCTCATCGCGATCAGCGCGTTGGTGTTGGCGGGGTTCCCGGTCACGAGGACTCGAACGTCCTCGGCGGCATGAAGGTTGAGCGCTTCCCCCTGTCCGGTGAAGATCGCGCCGTTGGCCTCGAGTAGATCGCCACGCTCCATGCCTTTGCTGCGGGGGCGAGCACCGACGAGCAGCGCCAGGCTGACGCCGTCGAAGATGACGTTGGGGTCGTCGCCGATCTCGACCGCAGCCAGCGCGGGAAACGCGCAGTCGTCGAGCTCCATCACGACCCCCTCGACCGCCTTGAGGGCCGGGGTGACCTCCAGCAGCCGCAGCTCCACAGCCGTGTCCGGTCCGAGCAGCGAACCGCTGGCGATCCGGAAGAGAAGGCTGTAGCCGATCTGGCCGGCGGCTCCGGTGACGGCAACCTTGACGGGCGTTCCACTCACGGCGGGCTCCTGTGACGTT
>JACCVA010000048.1 GCA_013698435.1 Nocardioidaceae bacterium
GTGGTCGGCGCGCGGCTGGCCTTCGGGCTCCCGTACTGCTGGGCGCAGATGCGGATTCTCCATACCGACGGTCAGGTCGAGTACTCGACGCGTCGTCGGTGGCCGCAGCCTCGAGGCGTGGGTGGGCGCCTCGTCGTCCGGCCGGGCGCGGTGCGTCAGCCCGGGGACCCGCTCGCCGACTTCCTCACCGCCCGTTGGGGACTGCACACTCGATGTCTGGGCCGCACACTCTATGTGCCCAACCGCCATGAGGTGTGGCCGCTCCACGACGCCACCCTTGTCGAGCTTGATGACACTCTCGTCGCCGCTGCCGGGCTGTCGTTCCTGGCAGGGCGGCCGCCCGATTCCGTTCTCTGGTCACCGGGCGTGCAGACGACCTTCGGGGTACCGTTCGACGCCCGACGCCGCCTCCACGCCTGACGCACCGCTTGGCTCCTCAGGCAAGATGGCAGGCATGGCCTTTGACGTGAACCGTGTCCGTGCGTCCTTCCCGGCGCTCAAGCAGGGCGTCGCCCACTTCGACGGGCCCGGTGGGTCGCAGGTGCCCGGCGAGGTCGCGCGCGCCGTCGCGGACACGATGACGTCCGGGATCTCCAACCGCGGCAGCGTGACGCTTGCCGAGCAGCGCGCCGAGGATGTCGTGGTCCGTGGGCGGGCGGCAGTGGCTGACCTGCTCGGGTGCGACCCGGGCGGAGTCGTGTTCGGACGCTCGATGACCCAGCTGACGTACGACGTCGCCCGGGCGCTTGCGAAGCAGTGGGGCGAGGGCGACGAGGTCGTCGTGTCCCGTCTCGACCACGACGCGAACATCCGGCCGTGGGTGCAGGCTGCTGACGCCGTGGGTGCGACGGTGCGCTGGGCCGACTTCGACCGTGAGACTGCGGACCTGCCCCTCGACGCGGTCACCTCGTTGCTCAACGAGCACACCAGGCTCGTCGCGATCACCGGTGCGTCGAACCTGCTCGGCACCCGACCCGACGTCTCGGCGATCATCGAGGCGGCGCACACGGTGGACGCGCTGGTGTACGTCGACGGCGTCCACCTCACGCCGCACCGTCCGGTCGACGTGGGTGAGCTCGGTGCGGACTTCTACGCCTGCTCGCCGTACAAGTTCTTCGGTCCTCACCACGGCGTGGTCGTCGCCGCCCCGTCGATATGGGAGACGGTCGAGCCGGACAAGCTGCTCCCGTCGAGCAACGCCGTGCCGGAGCGGTTCGAGCTCGGCACGCTGCCCTACGAGCTGATTGCGGGCACGGTGGCGGCAGTCGACTTCATCGCCGACTTCGTGCCGGGGTCCGGTGCCAGGCGCGAGCGGGTGGTGGCGTCGATGACGGCGGTCGAGGCCCACGAGGACGCGCTGTTCCAGCGACTGCTGGCAGGTCTTGGCGCGCTGCCCGGTGTGACCTTGCACGGGCGGCCACGGCGGCGTACGCCGACGGCCCTCTTCTCGGTCGACGGGCACCGCCCGGTTGAGGTCTACGAGCACCTGGCGTCGAGGTCGGTCAACGCGCCGGCGAGCAGCTTCTATGCGGTTGAGGCGTCGCGCTGGTTCGGTCTGGGGGATGAGGGCGCCGTGCGTGCTGGCCTCGCGCCCTACACCAACGACGACGACGTGGACAGGTTGATCGCCGGCGTCGCGGAGCTTACCGCGTGAGTCGACGGGTGCTGGTGACCGGCGCGTCGCGCGGCATCGGCCGCGCCATCGCGTCGGCGTTCGCCGAACAGGGCGACCGGGTGGCGGTCCACTACGGGCAGTCGCGCGACCTTGCTCGCGACGTGGCCGGGTCGTTGCCCGGGAGCGGGCACGTCGTCGTGCAGGCGGACATGGAAGAGGCCGACGCAGTCAAGGCAGCCGTCGACGAGGCCGCCGATCACCTGGGTGGCTTGGACGTGCTGGTCAACAACGCGGGCGTCTTTCGTGCGCATCCGCCGGTGGGGACGTCGTACGCCGACTGGCAGGCGGCCTGGTCGCAGACGCTGGGCACGAACCTCGTGGGAGCAGCGAACGCGACGTTCTGCGCGATTCCGCATCTGGTCGCGGCCGGTGGCGGGGCCGTGGTCAACGTGTCGAGCCGGGGCGCGTTCCGCGGTGAGCCGAACTGCCCGGCGTACGGCGCATCGAAGGCAGGGATGAACGCGTTCGGCCAGTCGATGGCGCTGGCGCTCGCGCCGCACGGCATTTGCGTCGCAACCGTCGCGCCGGGGTTCGTGCAGACCGAGATGGCGCGCGAGGTCCTGGACGGGCCGGGCGGCGACGCGGTGCGGAACCAGTCGCCACTCGGCCGGGTGGCGTTGCCGGAGGAAGTGGCCGCGGCGGTGCTCTGGCTGGCATCGCCGGAGGCGCGCTTCTCCACCGGCACGATCATCGACGTGAACGGCGCGTCCTACCTGCGGAGCTGACGCATCAGGGACCAGGGATCGGCACGGCGCATGCAGAAGGAGTTCTGGTGACATTGACGACAACGGTCCGCAAGGCAGAGTTCGACCGCCAGGTGCAGACGTTGGTCGATC
>JACCVA010000066.1 GCA_013698435.1 Nocardioidaceae bacterium
TTCGCCGGCTGGATGCTGTTCGTGGAGTCCAGACCCTGGCCGCAGCTCACCTTGGTCGTCTCGCTGGAAGCGATCTTCTTGTCGACCTTCGTGCTGATCGGGCAGAACCAGCAAGCTCACTTCCAGCAGGAGAAGGCCGACCACGACTATCGCGAGGAGGCGACCGAGCTCCGGACGAACACCGAGCTCACCCAGCAGATCTACGCCTTGACCCTCGAGCTTCACCGCCGTCTGGTGAGTGAGCCGCAACCAGACGACGGCTCCTCACGCTGAGCCGGTAGGAGGTCTTGCCGGTCGCGTCGGTAACTGGCGGATCACCGGTCTAGGGGATCGACCGATTCATCGAGTTCCGCTGCTCTGACGGCGCAATGCGGGACCATTTCCGGTCAGGTCGTCCAAGTACTCAAGTGCTTCCTCGAGGTCGAGGGACACCCGCACTGGTCCCGTATTCATGCCGAGCGTCACCATGGCCAAGGCGACATCGGGCTGGATTCCGACGATGACGGCGAGCGCCCCGCGTAACCGGGCCATCTCGGCCAAGTTGAGCAGCGCTTTCGACCCGAACGAGTCGAGGACGTCGAGGGCCGCGACGTCGATGACGACCGCACGCGACCTGTACCGGCCGATCTGCTCGACGAGGTCATGCTGGAACTTGAGTAGTTGGGAGTCGTCGAGGGCGGTGTGGACAGACGCGATCAGATAGCGGCCCTGGCGCAGGATCGAGACGCGTGTGGGTGGGACAGTCACTGTTCGTCCTCCTCCTGGTGGTCCGCGGCAGATCTCACGGAACGCTGCGTCGCTCCCCGAAAGACCGTTGGCGTTCCCCTGCCGGCCCCGGCAACCACTCCGGGCACCGTCTCGCCGCAGCGCGCACGAGCACGGTGCCCGGAATGGGGTCAGTAGCTCCCGGTGTACGGGCGCGATTGGGTCGATGCGGTGGCACCGTCTGTGCCGGGAGCTGTCTCGTAGTCGTACAGCCGCTCGTTCAGCTCACTGATCCGGACGGAGCGCACCTGCTCCCTGATGCGTCCGGTCTCCAGCTCGGCCGAGCTGAGCCAGCCGTCCCAGCGGGCCTGCATCGGCCGGATGAGGCCTCCGCCGACGCCGACGATCAAGATGCCGGCGATGGTCGCCAACACCGCGATCAGCACGGGCAAGGTGACGGTGGTCGCCACACCGACCTGGTTCAGTGCCGCGATGATGCCCAGGCCAAGGATGAAGACACTGGCGACGTTGGCCAGCAACCGACCGTAGGAGAGGCTGGCCAGCGCGCCAGCGATGAGCTCGCTCACCGCCTTGGCGATGGCCGCAGCTATCACGACGATGATGATGGCCACGATGACCGAGGGGAGGAACGCGATCAGCTGGGTCAGCAGATCGCTGATCGGGTTGTCCCCGAAGACACCGAAGGCAAGCTGCAGGACCAGCAGAAGCAGGATGTAGTAGATCAGCTTGGCAACGAGGTCGCTGGCGTCGTAGCTGCTCTGGTCGAGGGCTTGCTTGACACCCCCTCTCTCGACTGCGCGGTCGAAGCCGACTCGTTCCAGTACGGCGTTCGCGGCCTTGGCCAGGGCTTTGGCGATGAGCCAACCAACCAGCAAGATGACGAGGAACATCGCCAGCTTGGGCACGAACGTGGCGATCGTCGTGAGCCCCGTTGTCAGTGCGTCTTTCATGTCCGTCTCACTTTCTGTCTGTCACAAGTCACCGCACCGTTTGCGGGACTCGATATCGCCGGCTGATCGAACAGGCCTACCCCGAGCCGGGGTGCTCCTCGGGCGCCGCGGGGCGGCGACGCCCGAGCCAGGTGGTGTCTAGCGGTCGCTGTCGTGCGCGATGTCGCCCTCGGCCTCGACCCGCTCCTTGCGCACCTCTTCAGTGAGGGTTTCCTGGTCCGTCGTGGTCTGGGTCCCCAGACGCACGCGCTCCACGGGCTGGGTGGTCTTCGACACCACGGGGCGCTCCTCGTGGAGGACCACCTCGTGCTCGTCTTCCGTCAGCTCGGATCCGGTGGTCGCGTCGTCGTAGTTTTCCGAGGTGATCGGTTCGGTCTGCAGCACCGCCCTCTCCTTACGCACGGGCACCGTGTGCGTCTCGTTCTCGGTGACGACGTACTTGCGGAGCCGGGCACGTCCGGCAACCTCGGTCCGGGTGCCGACGTCGACTCGCTCTTCCGAGCGCGTCATCGCGTCACTGGTGTCGCGTCCTGACGTGTCGTCGCGAGTGCTGTCGTCGTCGCCCGTGCCCCGGCCGTTGGAGTGGCCGTCGTAGGACAGGCCGTAGTGCGCGTACAGCTGCCGTTCCTGGTCAGGCGTCAGGTGACCGTCGTTTGCGACGTTCGGGGCGTCCTTGACCGTCTCCTTGTCGTAGGGCAACGACAGCCGATCGCTGGTGATGGACGCGTCGGAGAGCGGCACGAAACTTTCGTTGCCACCGAACAGGCCGGTGTTGACGGTTGCCCACTCGGGCTGGTTTGTCTGGTCGTCGAGGTAGACCTCCCCTACCTTGCCGATCTTCTCCCCCTCGGTCCCGTAGACGGTCGTGCCTCGGATGTTCTCGATGTTGATCTGCTCCCGCATGCTGTGTCCTTCCGGTCTGGTCGCGCCGTTTGGGCGATGGCTTGTTGCTGCCTACACAGGTGACGACGCCGCAGCAGCGCGGGCATGACGATCGGTTGGCGGGGCCGCCCGTGTCCAGCGCCGGCCGGCACCGTTCGCGCCACGCTCCCGCGGTCGTGCCGATCCGCAATTCGTGTGCAGTCCCAGGCGGTGAAAGGTCGCATCGGGTGGACCGGCCCGCGTCATACAACCCGCCTGCGAGCGTCAGGAGCGCAGCCACCCACCTCGCGCAAGGAGTCGCCGCGGCGTCCCTGATGGGCGTACCGTCGCAGTTGTGAGCGCAGCGGAGTCACCGGAGGCACCGCCGAGCGCCGCTGCCGCAGATGACATCGCAGATCTCATTCCGATGGTTCGCAGGATCGTCCGCTCCCGCGTCGCTGACCACCCGGCCGCCGACGACCTGGTGCAGGAGACGCTGCTGCGGGTGCTCGGCGCAATGGGCCGTGTCGAGCCGGGGATGCTGGAGCCGTACGCCATCGTGACCGCGCGTCACGTCATCGCGTCCATGTGGAAGGATCAGGACCGCCACCGTCGCAACCAGCACCGCATGGCCGATCTACGGCTGCCGGACGCGCCGGACGCGGATTTGTTGCTGGGCGAGGATCGTGCGGCGGTCGCGCAGGCACTCCAGCACTTGTCGGATCGCGAGCGGGACACCCTCCTCGCACATGAGCTCCACGGCCAGGACACCCGATCGCTCGCGGACGAGCTCGGCTCGACCGCGGGCGCGGTGGCCGCCCAGCTGAACCGCACCCGCGCACGGCTACGCGTCGAGTACCTGCTGGCCGTGGAGCGGACCGAGCCCTTCAGCGATCGCTGCCGACCTGTCCTCATCGCACTGTCCAGTGGCGACCGGCGCCGTCAACGCGACGTCGACGCCGGCCGCCATCTCTTGGAGTGCGAGCTCTGCGCGCGCCTCAGCCAGCCCCTGCTGGGCCGGGGACAACAGCACGACGACGAGGTCCGCATCCCGATCCGAGCCGACGCCGACGTGGTGCTGGCCCGACAGGGGGTGCGCGAGCTGGCCGCCAGAGCGGGGTTCTCCCCCACCGACCTGACCATCATCGCGACCGCGGTGTCCGAGATCTCCCGCAACATCGTCCGGTTCGCCACGGCCGGAGAGATCGTCGTCGAGCTCCTCGAGGAACCCCGGCCCGGGGTCCGTATCGTCGCCCGAGACACCGGGCCGGGAATCCCCGACGTGGAGCAGGCCCTCACCGACGGATTCAGCACCTACCGAGGCCTCGGCCTCGGCCTGCCAGGGGCGCGCCGGCTGATGGATGAGTTCGCAGTGGTTTCAGAAGTAGACAGGGGCACGACCGTGACCATGACAAAATGGCGCCAGGAAGGATCACCATGACCGAGGATCACACCGTGACCGATGACGAGTCGTCAGGTTTCTCCACTCTGGACCGCCAAGACGAGCACCAGCTGCTGCCCGAACTGGTGGCGCACCTGCGTGAACACCGAACGAAGCTGCGACAGGAGTGGGCGACTCGTATCCACGACGCGCACCTGCTCGATGCCATGACGCCGCAGGAGATGTCGACCGAGACGAGATCGGTCTACGACAACTATGTTGAAGTCCTCGAGACCGGCAGTGTCGAGGCACTCCAGGACTATGCGCGCAACCTGTCCGAGCGCATCATCCCGCGCGGCGTCGAGACGCACGAGGTGGTCGGCATCGTTCTGTTGCTTCGCGACGTGCTGGCACGCTCCTTGTTCGAGAAGTACCAGACGGACTTCCGGCTGCTCAACCGGGTGCTGGACGCCTACGAGCCGGCTGCGAACCGGATCGCCAACACCGTCGCGGTCAGCTTCGTCGATGAGCGGGAACGGGTGATACGCCAGCAGCAAGACGCCATTCGAGAACTGTCCACGCCGGTGTTGCCGGTCCGCGAACGACTGCTCATCCTGCCGATCATCGGTGTGCTCGACAGCGAACGAGCACGACAGCTCACCGAGCAACTACTGACAGGCATCCGCACGCATCGCGCGAAGGTGGTCGTCATCGACATCACCGGCGCTCCGGACGTCGACGAGACCGTCGCCAACCACCTGGTGCAGACCGTCGACGCCTCGCGGCTGATGGGGGCCAGCGTCATCATCACCGGACTCTCCCCCGAGATCGCCCAGACTCTGGTGACGATCGGGGTCGACCTGAGCAAGATGAACACGATCGGTGACCTCCAAGGCGGCCTCGAGGAGGCGGAGCGACTGCTGGGTTACAAGGTGACTCGCCAGGACGGTCCGGTAGGAGAGTGAACACCGGACCGGCCCTCGTCTCGATCCTGCGCCAGGGGTCTTACCTGATCGCGTCCATTCACACGGCCCTCGACGACTCACAGCTGATGCGGTTACAGAAGGACCTCGTCGACCAGATCGGCCGACACCGGTCGAGGGGCGTCATCATCGACGTGGCGGCGCTCGACGTGCTGGACTCGTTCGGTTCCCGCACGTTGCGCGACATCGCCGAGATGGCCCGGTTGCGGGGGGCGCTGACGGTCATCGTGGGCATCCAGCCCGATGTCGCCTTTGCCATGGTCTCGCTCGGCATGGGCACCGGCTCCGTGCACGCCGCCTTGGACCTGGAAGAGGGGTTGGAGTACCTCGACCGCCAGGTCCGGGCGAGGCAGCCGGGCAGCAGCGTCGTCGTCCCACGATGACTGGCCTGGACGACCTGACGCGGGACTACCGCGCGGCGTTCCTGCGCTACCTCCCGCGGCGGGAAGAGGCCCCGCTGCACCACGGGTACGAGATCGGCCGTACCGCGTTCATCGACGGCCTGAGCATGCTCGAGCTGGCCCGGGTGCACCACGAGGTGTTCCTGGAGGTCCTGAGGGATGTCTCGAGCGAGGATCTGCCGAAGGTTGCCACTGCCGCGTCGGAGTTCTTCCTCGAGGTGCTGGCGACCTACGACATGGCGCAGCGCGGGTTCCACGAACGAGCGTGAGGTGTCGACTGCCGTTCGAGTGACCGTCTCGACCTGTACCGCAAATCCGCCGGTCCGCGCCGACGTCCTTGGCTGCCGGCGGTGTGCAGCCACGGACGTCGGCCAACGGGAGGGGGCCAGCGACTTGTCGCCCGGCCCGTTGGGCCTCACACCTTGAAGACGCCGGACGATGGCCGCCATGACGAGCGGGCCGCGGCGGCGCGAACAACCCCGTGGGCGTCGCCCGCACGCCCTGCCACCCGGCTGAAACGGGTTGAGCTCCGTTGCTCCCGCCGGCGACTCGGACGTCCGGAAAAGGCCGCAGCGCCGCGTCATGGAGCCGGTGCTCAGGCGTCCGGTCGGCCAACCGGGAGGCGCAACGGGCTCATTGTCGGCATTGTCGGCGGCACCGCCTGCTCGCCAGGGTTTCGGTAGGGTAACGGCGGGTACGCAAAACATGTTCTGCGCGTGCACCGCGATGGTGCGCGTGACCACCACTTCCAAGGAGGACGCATGACCACCACTCCCCAAGAGCCGCTGCGCGACGACGACATCGAGACCGCTGGCAGTGACCCTTCGATGCCGCCGTCCACGGACGCGGACAGCACCGATGGTGCCGGCGGCGACGCTGACGGCACCGACGGCGACAGCACCGACACCACCGACGGCGACTCCACCGACGCTGACAGCACCGACGCCTGAGTCTTGGACGCGCTGGAACTGCTCAGCGGCGACGCCCAGGCTTTTCTCCGTACTGCCTGGGCGTCGCACGCCCACATCCACAAGGCCGACCCTGATGACGTGGTCGAGAAGCTGTCGCTCGATGACGTCGATGGGCTCCTCACCAGCACGGCTCTCCGCACTCCTGCGCTTCGAGTCGCCCGGGACGGCTCGGTGCTACCAAGCTCGGCCTACACCCGATCCGCAACGATCGCCGGCGCACCACTCACCGGCCTCATCGACGCCCGAAAGCTCATCGAGCTCTTCGACGGTGGGGCCACCTTGGTGCTTCAGGGCCTGCACCGCTACTGGCCGCCGCTGGCGGAGCTGATCCGCGGACTCGAGGCGTCACTCGGCCACCCTTGCCAGGCGAACGCCTACCTGACTCCCCCGGGTTCGCAAGGTTTTGCGCTCCACAGCGACACCCACGACGTGTTCGTCTTCCAGACTCACGGCAGCAAGCAGTGGGAGATCCACGACCGCGGCGAGCAGCTCGATGTGCTCATGGAGCCGGGCACCTGCATGTATCTGCCCACCGGCACGCCCCACGCCGCCCGCACCCAGCAGACCGCGTCTCTGCACGTCACGGTCGGCATCAACCTGACTTCCTGGCGGGAGCTGCTCCAGCGGACAGTCACCGATGTGCTGGCAGATCCGGCGTTCGACGACCGGTTGCCCGTCGGGTACCCCGACGACCCCACGGTTCTCGCCGACGAACTCATCGACCAGCTCCGGCGGGTCGCGGACCGGCTGACGACGGTGGACGTCCGGGCTCGCGCCGACGACGAAGCGCGCCGCTTCTTCACCACCCGGACGCCGCTCCTGCGGGGCGCTCTCACCGACCGGCTCCTCGTCGCGGCGCTCGAAGACGACACCGACCTGGTCCGGCGCGCGGATGCGGTCTGTGTGGTCAGGGCAGCAGCCGACGAGCGTGTGCTGCTCCTGCTCGGTGACCGCGAGCTTCGGATGCCGGCTCGGCTCACGCCGGTGCTTGAGTACATCCGGGAGCAGCAGCAGCTGCGTCCCCAGGACCTGGCCGACTGGCTCGACCCGGCAAGCCGGCTGGTCCTCGCCAGCCGGCTGGTGCGAGAAGGACTGCTCCAGGTGTCTGCTTGACGCCGTTTCGCTGTAACGCCGCAAGCCTCGCGCGCGACGAGCCGGCATACGGCACCGCGTCGACCGTGCGGGGCTACCTCCTCGTCGAGTACGCCGGTGCCTGGGGTCGCGACGCGCTGCGCGACTCCCGCCTCCCTGAAGCCGTCAAGACGCACCTGCGTGAAGTGGCGGCACAGCTCGGTATCAAGGTGCTGCTGATCCGACGGCACGCTCGCCAGCGCGCCGACGCCGGCGATGCCGGCTGCCGGGTCTTCGCGGCGTACGCCGACGCGCACGCTCCCCGGGCCGAGACGACCACGCTCGCCCAGCACGAGGACCTCCTGGACCTCGACGTCACCCCGCTAGGACGGGGCGCAAGCCTCGGGCTGACGGCGCACCACGAGCCGCTGTTCTTGACCTGCACCCACGGCCGCCACGACACCTGCTGCGCCGAGCTGGGACGACCGGTCGCCAAGACGCTTGCCGCCCATCAACCCGGTCACGCCTGGGAGGTCTCTCACATCGGCGGCGACCGGTTCGCCGGCAACGTGCTCGTGCTGCCCGAGGGGCTCTACTACGGCAGGGTCGAGCCGTCGAACGCCGCAGGCCTTGCGTCCCGACACCTCGACGGCCGCCTCAGTCTCGATCTGCTGCGTGGACGCTCCGGCTACCCCATCGCCGTGCAGGCCGCGGAGTGGTTCCTGCGCACCGAGCTCGGCGAGGACCGGCTACGGGCGCTGCGGCTGCAGCGACGCGAGCGGCTGGGCGAGGACTGGCAGGTTACGTTCGACGTCTCAGGGCAGGTGTGGGCAGTGCGGCTGCGGGTGGGCGCGCGGCCGCCCGAGCAGCTCACCTGTACAGCTCTGCGTCTGAACCCCGCGCCGACGTACGAGCTGCTCGACATCGCCGGTCCGTCAGACAGCTGAGCGCCGCAACAGCCGTCAGCGAACGGTGAAGCCAGTGAGGTCGGTCGGCTCCTCATCGGTGACGTCGACGCGGTCGACCTGCGCCTGGTCCGGTCCTGACTCGCACCACCGGCACACCCTGGCCACCGCCTCCGGCTCACCCTCGAACACCGCCTCGACGGCCCCGTCCGAGCGGTTGTGCACCCAGCCGGCCACACCGGCCTGCTCTGCCTGCTGGCGGCAGCCGTCGCGGAAGAAAACCCCCTGCACGTCGCCGTAGACGACGACTCTCGACGCGATCACCAGCCCCAGCTCCC
>JACCVA010000083.1 GCA_013698435.1 Nocardioidaceae bacterium
CTGTCGCCGCTGCCACCGACGATGCAACCGAACGGCTGATCGTGCGGATTAGCCCCGGCGAGGACATCCACCTGCTTCCCGCAACGTCACACAGGTTGCTGACCTGGGCGAGCGTGCGAGGCGCAGGCCGGCCGCTGATCGGGCTGCCTCCGTCTGAGCTGCTGCCGCCCATCGATCCCGCGCGAGTTCGCTCCGCCGCGCTGGATCATGTCCGTGACTGGCCCAGCTGGGTGCTGCAGATGCGGCACCCGGGAGGGCAGGCGTACGCGGTGTTGACCCTGTGCCGGGCCTTGCATCTTTTCGTCGAGCGCAGCCAGGTCTCGAAGCTACGAGCCGCGAACTACGCGATAGCGGCACTGCCCGACCGGGCCGAGCTGATTGTCTGGGCGCGCGACTGGTGGTACGCCGGTGGGTCCGACGACGACGAGTCCCGCCACCGCGAGGTGACGGGGTTCGTGCAGGACGTGAGCGCTCGCATCCGCGATCTCTGAACTCCGAATGCCCAGCCATACCGGCTACTGCCATCCTTCAGGCATGCGGACCGTCTACGAGGCTGCCGGTGGCGACGAGGGCCTGCTCCGCCTGGCCAGGGCGTGGCATGCACGGGTGATGGCAGACGAGGTGGTCAGCCACGCGTTCAGCCACGGTTTCCACCCCGAGCACACCGAGCGGCTCGCCGCCTACTGGGCTGAGGCGCTCGGCGGCCCCACGACATACTCGGACAACTATGGCGACGAGACTTCCGTAGTACGGACGCACAGCGGCAACGGGCCGCACGAGGAGATGGATCGGCGGGCGATCGCCTGTTTCGACCAGGCGATGACGGACATCGCGATGTCAGAGAACGATCCGGTCCGGGCTGTGCTGCACGACTACTTCGCCTGGGCGACCACAACGACCATGTCGCGTTATCACCGGTCAGAAGATGACGTACCCGAAGGACTGCGCATGCCGCAATGGTCCTGGGACGGTCTCCATAGCTGCCCTCTCCAGGAGGGCGCATTCATTGAGTCGCCACGGTGTCCGCAGACCGTAACATGTGGCGCTCGTCTGCAAGTAGCAGTAGCAGCGAAATCGGAATAGGCTCAGGGCCCCACCAGTCGACCTGGAAGGTGCCCATGTCGCACGACTCCCTCCGGTCCCTCGGCAGTGACGACGTCGAACGCTTTACGAAGCAGTTCGAAGCCAACCCTGCCTACAGACTCGCGCAGAACGCCGTCACCAACACCAGCGTGGAAGACGTTGCGCTCGACCGGGCGGCGGTCACCTCGATCGCCACGTCAATGTCGCACCACCTCGACGACTGGGAAGTGACCAACCAGAAGCAAAGTGGACGTTGCTGGTTGTTCGCCGGGCTGAACCTGCTGCGCGCAAGTGCCGCGCAGACGATGAACATCAAGGACTTCGAGTTCTCGCAGAACTACCTGCTGTTCTGGGACAAGCTCGAGAAGGCCAACTTCTGGCTCGAAGCGGTGATCGAGACGGCCGACCGTGACGTGGACGACCGCACGGTCGCCCATCTCCTCGAGCGCCCCATCGACGACGGCGGTCAGTGGAACATGTTCGTCGCCCTCGTCGCCAAGCACGGCCTTGTGCCGAAGGCAGCAATGCCTGAGACGCACTCCTCGTCGAAGACGGGCAGCATGAACCGTGATGTCTCGCAGCTGCTCCGGCGTGCCGCTCGAGACCTCCGCGCTGCGGCCGCGAGCGGAGTGTCCGCCGACCTGTTGAGAGCCAAGAAACTGGAGGTGCTCGAGGTCGTGCACCGCATCCTCGTCATCCACCTCGGCGCACCACCGTCGACGGTGGAGTGGCAATGGGAGGACAAGGACCGCGGCTTCCACCGCGACGACGAGATGACGCCGCAGGAGTTCGCGACGAACTACGCGCGAACCGATCTCAACGACTACGTCTGCGTCGTGCACGACCCGCGAGCGACGAGCGAGGTGGGTCGCACCTACACCGTCGAGTTCCTCGGCAACGTGGTCGACGCCCCGCCCGTTGTCTACCTCAACGTCGACATCGCACTGATGCGTGAGCTCACCATGGCGGCACTTGTCGGTGGCGAGCCCGTCTGGTTCGGCTGCGACACCGGCAAGATGGCAAACAACGAGCGCGGCTACTGGGACGAGCACCTCTATGACTACGAAGGCGTCTACGACGCCGACCTCTCCCTCGACAAGGCTGACCGTCTGCTCCACCACGACACGTTGATGACGCACGCCATGCTCTTCACCGGCGTCGACGTGGTGGGCGCGAACGGCAGCCAGACGCCGCGGCGGTGGCGGGTCGAGAACAGCTGGGGCGACGAGAAAGCCGAGAAGGGGTTCTGGACCATGAACGACAACTGGTTCAGCGAGCACGTCTTCGAGATCGCCGTACGCCGGTCCGCGTTGCCTGCGGAGCTGCAGCAGGCGCTGGAGCAGGAGCCGATCGTGCTGCCCGCGTGGGACCCGATGGGCGCCCTGGCGCGCTGACGATGTCGGAGCCGGCCACTAGCGTGCTGGTATGGCATACAACTTCCAGGTCACGTTCGACACGGCAGATCCACACGTCCTCGCCGACTGGTGGGCAGAAGCCCTCGGCTGGCACGTAGAGCCGTCAGACGAGGACTTCATCCGCAGCATGATCTCCCAAGGCTTCGCCACCGACGACGACACCACCACCCACCACGG
>JACCVA010000104.1 GCA_013698435.1 Nocardioidaceae bacterium
TCGCAGGCCGTCGCCGACTTCTTGAACGACTGCGTGCGCGGAAGGCTCAACATCTTGGTGTCGGGCGGTACCGGCGCCGGCAAGACAACGACCCTGAACGTGTTGTCCTCCTTCATCCCGACGGACGAGCGGATCGTCACGATCGAGGACGCAGCCGAGCTTCGTCTCCACCAGGACCACGTGCTGCGACTCGAATCTCGGCCCTCCAACATCGAAGGCAAGGGAGAGGTCACGATCCGCGACCTGGTGCGCAACTCACTGCGCATGCGCCCAGACCGCATCGTCGTTGGCGAGATCCGCGATGCTGCCGCCCTCGACATGCTGCAGGCGATGAACACCGGCCACGACGGCTCCATCTCGACTCTGCACGCCAACACCCCGAGGGACGCGCTCGCCCGGCTCGAGACGATGGTCTTGATGGCGGGCATGGATTTGCCCGTCCGAGCCATCCGAGAGCAGGTGTCCAGCGCGGTCGACCTCATCGTTCAGCAGACGCGACTCAAGGACGGCACGCGGCGCATCACCTATGTCACCGAGGTTGCCGGCATGGAAGGCGAGATCATCACGCTGCAGGACCTGTTCGTGTTCGACTACGGTGCCGGCTGGGACGACAACGGCAAGTCCCGCGGAAGCCTGCGCGCGAAAGGCCTGCGCCCCAAGTTTGTCGACAAGCTCGCCAACCACGGGATAACACCCGACCCTCGGCTGTTCATGCTCGACGGGCCAATGCGGTGAGCCTTCGCCTCCGCAGCGTCGTCGCGGTCGGCACGGTCGCACCGCTTCTGACCCTGCTGCCTTCAGCGGCGTTCGCAGATTCCAGCGGGAGCATCGACCACGTCGAAACCAACGAAGGCCAGACCCAAGTGCTGTTCTCGGTTTCGAACCTTGCCAAGGACCAGCTGCTCGACCCAGGCTCAGTCCAGGTGTCGGTCGACGGCAGCAGCCTTAACGCCCTGGCGCAAAGGGCATCTGACAACACGGGTGCCGTACGCAGGACCTCGGTCCTTGCCGTCGACGTGAGCAACAGCATGGCAGGTCCACGCTTCGCCGCAGCCAAGCAGGCAGCCCTGACCTACATCGACCACGCTCCCGATGACGTTTACATAGGACTGGTGACCTTCGCCACCAACGTAGACACGCTGCAAGAGCCTTCCAGGGATCGCGCCTCACTCATCGCGGCGGTCACCAACCTGCAGCTGACGAAGCAGACGCACCTCTATGACGGCGTGCTCAGAGCCCTTGACGCCTCCGGCACGGAAGGGCAGCGCTCCGTCCTCCTGCTCTCTGATGGCAGGGACACCACCTCCAGGTCACTCGAGACCGTCACCGAGGGACTCGAGAACGGTGACACACAGGTGGATGTCGTTGCCCTCGACCAAGCGGTCTATCCCGGTTCGCCACTGCAGAGGATCGCCGATGCGTCCGGCGGGTCGGTAACCTCCATCCGCGACCTGGCCGACCTCAACGCACTGTTCGCCCGAGAGGCCGACGAGCTCGCCAAGCAGCTGGTGATCACCTTCCCGGCACCAGAAACCTCTGGCGGCGAAGGCAACATGGCGATCTCTGTGCAGTCGGACGGGGTTTCCTACACCGACGACGCCTTCGTCTCGTTCCCCGAAGTTGCACCCCGGCAGTCGGCGGAACCCCCTACGTACCAGCCGGCCGTCCCCGCGCGATTTGCCGTCGACACCCGCTGGCTCATCGCGGGCGTCGCGCTGCTGTTCGTGGGATTCGCCGGGGTGCTTGGATTCGGCATGACGCGACTGGGCCGCGTCGCACAGTCACCCATGCAGCAGCAGCTGGCCCTCTACACCGCCGACGGCATGCGCGCCTCGGCTCACCACCCAGTCACGCAGTCCGGCGGGGCGCAGCTCAAGCAGTCAGCAGTCCGAATCGCTGAGGGGCTCGTGCAGACCCGTGACTTCGAAGCCGGTCTCGCGCAAAAGCTGGACCGTGCCGGCATGAGTTTGAAGGCTGCCGAATGGGTGCTGCTCCATGCGGCCATCGCCGTCGGAGGGGCCATCCTGGGTCTGCTGATCACCGGAGGAAGTCTGCTGTTGACACTGATCTTGTTCGTCGCAGGGACGGTGATTCCGTGGCTCTTCTTGTCGTTCAGGGCCTCGCGCCGAATGAAAAGGTTCAATGGTGCCCTGGCGCAGACTCTTCAGATCATCGCTGGGGCGCTCCAGGCCGGCCTGTCGTTACCGCAAGCCGTGGACACTGTCGTACAGGAGGGTGACGAAGCTGTCGCCACTGAGTTTCGCCGGGCCATGGTCGAGCAGCGCCTCGGAGTCGAGATCGAAGATTCCCTCGACGGCGTGGCAGACCGCATGGACAGCGAAGACTTCAAGTGGGTGATCATGGCCGTCCGAATCCAACGCGAGGTCGGTGGCAACCTGTCCGAGCTCCTGCTCACTGTTGCCGCTACCCTGCGTGAACGCGAGTATCTTCGCCGTCAGGTCCAGGTCTTGAGCGCCGAGGGCAAGATGTCGGCGTACATCCTCGGTGGCTTGCCGCCTGCCTTCTTCCTCTACCTGACCGTGGCGCGTCCGACCTACTTGGATCCCATGACGCATACCTCCCTCGGTCTGCTCATGCTAGGGATCGCGGCAACGATGATGGCCGTCGGAGCCTTCTGGATGAAGCAAACAGTGAAGGTTGAGGTCTGACATGCCTTCGACATCGTCCACCTTGGTGTTGCTTCTCGGAATCGGCGGCATCTTCATAAGCATCACCGTCGCACTGACCGTTATCGGCGTTGCCACCCAGGAGCGCAAGGCGGTCGGCCGCTCGCTGGCTGCCCTCGAAGTACTCAGCGGCCTTCCTCAAGACATGCAGGACCAGTTCGACAGACCGTTCCGGGAACGAGTCTTTGAGCCGTTGATGGCCCGCCTGTCCCGACTAGGACGCCGGTTCACCCCGTCCGACAAGGGCGCTCGAATCCAGCACACGCTCGACGTTGCGGGCAACCCCCCCGGCTGGTCGGTGGAGCGCATCGTGGGCTTCAAGTTTGTGGGTTTCGCCTTGGCCCTGTTCATCTCGCTGGTCGCCACGGTCCTAATCGGATTGTCTTCGGTGATGACCCTTGTCATCTGCGTGGGCCTGAGCTTGCTGGGCTACATGGCGGTGGACTTCTACATCTACCAGCTCGGTTTCGACCGGTCCGCGAAGATGCAGAAGAACCTCCCGGACGCGCTCGACCTGCTCACGATCTCCGTGGAAGCCGGGTTGGCGTTCGACTCGGCACTGTCACGGGTGGCCAAGA
>JACCVA010000111.1 GCA_013698435.1 Nocardioidaceae bacterium
GCGGCACACTGGATGTGGACCGCGCCCTCCTCACAGGCGCCTACAGCGCCGAACGGGTTGTGTGATCCGGGGCCCATCAGAGGGGCCTGTCCGGATGACCGCAACGAACGCCATGTGCCGGCTGCGCGTCCCTCATGCACGTCAACAGCCGTCCCGGGGCCGACGGCTCCTCGGGTGTACTGTGACGGTCATTCACCTCGGGAATCGCGAGAGGGAATCGACGTGGCCGGTCTTGGCAGGCAAGAAACCTCGGAATTCTCGGTCGACAACTACGACGCGATCCGAGACGTAGTCCAGCTCTGCCTCGATGGTGAGGCGCAGGGGGATGTCGCCAAGTTGCAGCAAGCCTTTCACCAGGAAGCACGGATGTTCGGCGACCTCGCAGGCACCCGTTACGACGTGCCCATCCAAGAGCTTTTCGACATGTCAGCTGAGAGTCCCGCCGACACTGGCAACTACAAGAGCCGGATTCTCTCGATCACACGACTCGGAGACGTAGCGACTGCGACCGTCCTCGAAGACGGCTACTGGGGGACGGTGTCCTTCGTCGACTTCCTCAGTCTTTGTCGCATCGAGGGTACCTGGAAGATTGTCAACAAGACTTTTGCCCACGTAGGCGGCGAACCACCTGCCTAGCTCGTCCGCTCTTGCCGCGATCCGAGCACTGCCATCGGGCATCCGAGCCGGGTGATGAGCACGACGACCGGCACCATCATCGCGATCTCCTTGCGCGCACCCGTCTCGATCAGAGAGCGCTTGCCTGCTTCGCGTACGTCGCCGGCCTGCGCGTTGAGCACGTCGACGAGGGGGGTGCCTCGCTCGATCGCCACCGCGAACCCCTCCGCGAAGCGCGAGACCACAGCGAGCCCGCTGCGCTGCGCAAACGCGTCCAACGCCGTAGCGAGCGGTACGCCGGTGCGCGACTGCGCCAGCACGACGGCAAGCTCGTCGGGCAGCGCACCTCGACAGCTCGAGACGACCCGGTTCAACGCCGCCCCCGGTCCCTCTCCCGCGGCGACCGCAAGCGCCAGCAGGTCAGCCACGACGGGAAACTCGCCGAGAATCTGCTCTTCGCGTCGCCGTACGCTGCGAGAGAGCGCGCTGTCGCGCGCCAGGATCGCCGCAATTGCGCTGCCGCCGCAGACCACCAGCCAGGTGACCGCACTGCCCGGTTGACGCGCGGGGCCCAGCAGGCCGACGAACATCGCCGCGCCGAAGCCGGCCAGCCCCCACACCACCTGCGAGAAGCGAAACGCCTCGACGGTCATCGGCGAGCCCGCCCGGCTCAGCCTTCGCTGCACCGATTCTCGGCCGCCGAGCAACCGCTCGAGCCGCTCGGCGGCAGCTTCGAGCCCAGGACGTACGACCGCGACCAACGCCGACAGCGGCCGGTCAGAGGGGACGACAGGTGTCCAGGCCGGGACGGTCGTCGGCACGTCGCGGATGTAGGGCGCCACCCGACTGACCAGCGAGGGACGACGCGCAACCGAGAGTCTGCCCGCGACCATCACGAGTCCAGTGCCGAGGACGGCTCCGAGCACGCCTCCGAGCAGGGCGCTCATCACACCAGCACCCGCTGCTCGTCGGGCAGCCGTCCGAGCCGCACCATCAGCCGATAGGCAATGAAGCATGCTCCGGCACCAACGGCCAGCACGATGACGCCGGCCGGTGAGCGGTAGCGCCCGATGACTTCCGGCTGGGTCGACAGCGCCAACAGCACCGCCCACGGCGAGGCGGCCGCGAGACGAGCGCCGTTGACGACCCACGCCTGGCGGGACTCGAGCTCGGACCGGGTGCGCGCATCGTCGCGCAGGAACCTGGACAAGGTGCGCAGCATCCGGCCGAGGTCGCCGCCACCGACCTCGCGCGCGATTCGCAGCGCCTCGATCACCCGGTCGCCTACCGGATCTGCGAGGGCCTCCTTGAGCCGGTCGAGACAGTCACCGAAGCGCCCGCTGACGAGGTAGTCCCGGCCGAAGGCCGTGAACGCCGGCCGAAGTGCGACAGGACCGCGCTCACCCAGCTGGCTCAACGCCTCAGGCAACGACAACCCGGCGCGGACCGCCGAGGCGAGGTTGTCGACCGCCTCCGGCCACACCTCAGCGAGCTCGCGACGCCGCCGCCGAGCGCGCCCCCGCACCAGCGCCACCGGCCCGTACGCCGCCATCAACCCGAAAGCCGCCGCCACCGGCGGCGTACGCGAGACCAGAAGCACCACCACACCAGCCAGCGCACCGGTGATCAGGCACAGCGACACCAGGCCCGCGGGCGTGACGGTGGCGATCCCCGCCGCTCGCAGCAGTCTCTCGATCCGTGGCGCCAGCACGGGCCCACGAGCTTGCCGCTCACCCGTGTCGGCGACAGCGACAAGGATCAGGAGCAGCCCGAGGCCCGCGACCAG
>JACCVA010000117.1 GCA_013698435.1 Nocardioidaceae bacterium
CTGCGAAGGTCGGCGAGCCGTACATCGCGGCGTACACCGCCAGCAAGCACGGTGTGCTCGGGCTGGTCCGGTCCGCGGCGGCGGAGGTGGCCGCGAGCGGCGTGACCGTCAACGCTGTCTGTCCGGGTTACGTCGACACCCCGATGACCGACGCCACGGTGGCGGGCATCGTCGCCAAGACCGGACGCAGCCTCGAAAAGGCCCGTCAGATCCTCGCCGACAAGCAGCCGAGCCGCCGGCTCGTCACCGCGGACGAGGTGGCCGCTGCGGTGTGGGCGTGCGTGGCCAACGGATCGATCAACGGCCAGGGGCTCAACGTCGACGGTGGCGCCGTTCAGTCCTGACCCGCGGTACGTCGGAGTACCGCCCGAGGGAGAGCGATGCGGCGAACGCGGGCCGGTTGCATCGCCGCGTTTGCCATGTGAACAATGCAGATGGTCTGTTCACACGGCAGATTGGCCATGTGGACAGTGCAGATGGCTTGTTGACATGGCAGACGCGCGGCCACCGACGAGCCGAAGCCTCGGTTGCAGTTCGTCCGCGAGGGAGAACCTGACGTGCGCCACCGCCGGTGGCGTCCCTGACTAGACAGGTCTGGGCGGTCAGGTCGACCAGCAGGCGCGCTCGTACTGGGGTGGCCAACGGACCTCCGCACCGAGCTCATGGGCCGCCCGCAGCGGCCAGTGCGGCTCTCGCAGCAGGGCGCGCGCCAGGAGGACGACGTCGGCGTCACCGTCGGCCACGATGCGTTCTGCCTGGGTCGGGTCGGTGATCATTCCGACCGCGCCCGAAGGGATCCCGGACTCGTGGCGGACCCGGGACGCGAACGGCACCTGATAGCCCGGTCCTGTCGGGATGGCGGCCCCAGGCGCCACACCGCCGGTCGTGCAGTCGATCAGGTCGACACCGTGCTCACCGAGGTGCTTGGCGAGGCCCACGCTGTCGTCATCGTCCCAGCCGCCCTCGACCCAGTCGGTCGCCGAGAGCCGCACCAGCAGCGGAGCGCGGTCGGGCCATACCTCGCGGACGGCATCGACGACCTCGACCAGCAGCCGGATGCGGTTGTCGACGCTGCCTCCGTAGTCGTCGTCTCGCGTGTTGGCCAGCGGCGACAAGAACGTATGCAGGAGATAGCCGTGCGCGGCATGGATCTCGGCAACCTCGAAGCCAGCCGCAAGCGCGCGCCGAGCGGCGTCCTGAAATGCCGCCACGACATCGGCGATGCCTTCCCGGCTGAGCGCGGTCGGGGCGGGGAGGTCCGCAAACGGTTCAGCGGAGGAGGCCACGGTGGGCTCCCAGCCGCCGTCGGAAGGGGCGACGTACCCGCCACCAGTCCAGGGCGGTGCAGTCGAGGCCTTGCGGCCGGCGTGGGCGAGCTGGATCCCGGGAACAGTGTCCTGGGAGCGGATGAAGCGGGTGATCCGCTGCCAGGCGCTGGCCTGGTCGTCGTTCCAGATGCCGGTGTCGGCCGGGGAGATGCGGCCGTCAGCCGTCACGGCTGTCGCCTCGGTGAGCACCAGACCAGCACCGCCACGGGCGAGCGACCCTAGGTGGACGAGGTGCCAGTCCTGAGGGAGCCCCTCGACAGCGGAGTACTCACACATCGGTGACACCCAGGCGCGGTTGGCGAACGTCGTACCCCGAAGCACGAGAGGGGAGAACAGACGGCTCGACGGCGGCGTCGTCATGCCTGTACTTTACGGGTCAACCAGGTGACACGGTGCGGACGGTGATGGCGTGGGACGCTCTTGGGCGTTAAGTTGACGCTTCAGTCATCTTCGTTGCTCCGTCGTCGGGCTGGCTGAATCCGGGCGCCGCACCCTGCTGGAGGTCATTGTGTCGATGTTGTCCGTTCTCGATCGCAAGCACACCGTCGCGGCCACTGGTTACAACAGGTGGCTCATCCCTCCGGCCGCGCTCGCGGTGCACCTTTGCATCGGGCAGGTCTACGCGACGAGCGTCTACAAGACGTCGCTCGTGAACCACTTCGACGCCAGCCTGACCGCGATCGGCATCGTCTTCTCGATCGCGATCGTCATGCTCGGACTCTCCGCGGCTGTCGCGGGCACATGGGTAGAGCGCAACGGTCCGCGCAAGGCGATGTTCGTGTCGGCGTGCTTCTGGGCGTCCGGTTTCCTCGTCGGCGCGCTCGGCATCGCCACCACCCAGCTGTGGCTGCTCTATCTCGGGTACGGCTTCCTCGGGGGCATCGGTCTCGGCATCGGCTACATCTCGCCGGTGTCCACGCTGATCAAGTGGTTCCCCGACCGTCCCGGGCTGGCGACCGGGCTCGCGATCATGGGCTTCGGCGGTGGAGCACTGGTGGCGAGCCCGCTGTCTCGGCAGCTGTTGTCGACGTACGACTCCAGCTACGACTCCGCGAACCCGGAGTCGGTCGCCAGCGGACACGCGCTGGTGCTGCTCTTCGTCACTCTCGGGATCGCCTACTTCGTCATCATGATGTTCGGTGTCGCAAACGTGCGCGTGCCACCGGTTGGCTGGGAACCCGAAGGTTTCGACCCCAGCACGGTCAAGAAGAAGTCGTTGGTGACGGCGGCGAACGTGTCGGCGGCAAACGCCATCAAGACGCCGCAGTTCTGGTTCCTCTGGATCGTGCTGTTCTGCAACGTCACCGCAGGCATCGGCATACTGGAGCAGGCCAGCCCGATGATCCAGGACTTCTTTCGTGAGAACGGGACGTCGAGCGTCTCGGTCGCGGCAGCAGGTGGCTTCGTCGGCGTGCTCTCGCTGTTCAACATGGGTGGGCGTTTCATCTGGTCCTCGACGTCGGATGTCGTCGGACGCAAGCCCATCTACATGATGTATCTCGGCGTCGGCATGCTTCTCTACGTGCTGCTCGCAATAGCAGGCAGCTCCACGACGGCGTTGTTCGTCCTGTTCGCCGTCATCATCATCTCGTTCTACGGAGGCGGTTTCGCCACGGTCCCGGCGTACCTGCGCGACCTGTTCGGCGTCTTCCAAGTCGGCGCCATCCACGGCCGACTTCTGACGGCGTGGGCGGCGGCGGGTGTCGCGGGGCCGCTGATCATCAACGGCTTCCTCGACGCCCAGGGCGAGCCGGGGTCACTGACCGCCGACGCCTATCGTCCGGCGTTGTTCACGATGGTGGGAGTGCTCGCGGTCGGCTTCGTCTCCAACCTGCTCATCCGACCTGTCGCTGAACGCTTTCACGAGCCGGCCGAGGTCGCGACCAAGGACCCGGTCGCAGGTGCCGTCGACGAACACGACTCGGAGGGGAGCAGCTCGAACGCCCTGCCGAGCACCGCTCGCGTCGTCGTCTCCTGGTTGCTGATCGTTGTCCTGCTCGGGTACGGCATCTACGAGACCGCGACGACTGCCGCCAACCTCCTCGGCTGATTATTTCCCCGTCCGCGCGCCGCATACGATAGGGCGGCATCTCGCCGGCGTGGCGCAACTGGCAGCGCACTTCACTTGTAATGAAGGGGTTAGGGGTTCGAGTCCCCTCGCCGGCCCTCGTATCGTCGCAGGTCAGCAGCCCATTACGCCTCTTGAACGCTGGCGAGAGTCTGACCCCGGACCCCGTTCTCTCACGAAACTCTCACAACTCGCTCACTGAGCCGAGCACAGCGCCCGCCGATGCTATGCCCTCCGGGGTCGCGTGGACGTACTGGCGCAACGTGAACGCGGGGTCCGCGTGACCCGCCCACGCCGAGACGACAGAGATAGGCACACCTCGGTCGACCATCACAGACAGAGCGGTGTGCCGGCAGTCGTGCAGACGGATGACCGGCACACTGGCCGAGGCCGCGAACCGGGCAAACGTGTCGGAGTACAGCTCCGGTCGCCACGGTCGCCCCAGCTCGTCGACGACGACCAGACCGCTCGACCCGTCATAGGAACTCATAAAAGCTTCCATGGACCCAACCGCGGGCTGGGCTGCCCCCTTTCCTGCAGCCGAGCCGGGTCCATGGAGCGCGGTGCCGGCAGCTGACCCGCGGTCCTAATCCCGCGTGCGTCAGTTCGGCGTTGGGGCCGAGGCTCGGCACCGCACCCCACCCCGCATGGCACCCCACAGCCAAATGACCGGGGGCCGTTGGGTCAAGCGCTAGTACCCAAGCCCCGTTGCCCGTTGTGAGGGTCGGGCGCGGGCACAGTGGTGCCGGGGGTGTGTCGCCTGACGACCCTTGTCTCCTGGGTAGCTGGAAGATGCTCGCCCGGCGCCACCTCTTACGATTCGCGCGTGGCACGAAACCGCCGCCCTCTCGACCCTGTGACCTTCGCCGAAGCCGCTCACATCCTCGGCGTCACACCGTCGACGGTCCGTCGCCACGTTGTCGGTGGCCGGCGCTCGCGTCATGCGAACGGGATCTGGGCGTCTACATAGGTAAAGACGAAACACGTCCCCACTACCGGAAGGCTTATCTCAAGTGATAGCACGTGGATAGCACGGGGAACGAAAAGAGGCCTGATTAGGGCCTCTGACCTGCATGTTTGTGGTGGGCGATACTGGGTTCGAACCAGTGACCTCTTCGGTGTGAACGAAGCGCGCTACCACTGCGCCAATCGCCCGGACTCCGCATCCGCGCATGGCGGTCCTGCGTGCGGTCGGCACAGGTTAGCGCACCCTCCCGGCCGTTGCGAATGCCGGGCTGGTGTGACGCCGAGTGACCCGAGACCCGCTCAACGTGCTCTGCCAGCGGCGAAAGACAGCGACGCTACCCTTTCGCTTTGGTATAGATCGGTGGCAAAAACAAGGGTTACTGGTCAGTACACGCAAAATTTCTCGGCCACGGGCCATGACGTCAGCGAGCTTCGGCCGTTAGTCCCACCAGATAGCTGACCCCGGCCCAGGAGACTCCATGGACATCGCACCGTTGAGTGTGACGCACACCCTGACGCTCGAGCTCATCGACGCCAGCGGTACGGCGACCCCGTTGGAAGCCGAGCTGCGCTACGACAACCACGACCCTTATGCAGTGTCCGCCTGCTTCGACAC
>JACCVA010000126.1 GCA_013698435.1 Nocardioidaceae bacterium
GATATCGAACATGAGTACGATCCTAGAGACCCCGGCCGACATTCTTCAGACGTAGAAACCGCTTGTGAACAAGGGCTTTTGGCGGTTCTGGCGCCGGGGCGCGCGTCAGTCGCGGGTGGCGATGAGCACGGCGGCGTCGTTGGTCACCATTACCTCGACTGTGGTGAACCGCTTGTCGAGGAACCACTGCTGACGCATCGTGTCGACCCGGCCGTCGTAGATCGGTGGCCAGGCGGCGCACGGGGTGAAGTCGTCCAGCACGGCGATGCCTCCAGGACCGAGCAGGTCAGCGACGGTGTCGATGCCAGAGGCCTTCGCCTCGCGTACGTCGAGGAACAGCAGTGAGAACGGGGCGCGGTCGCGCAGCGAGGACCAGTCGCCGTTGACGACCTCGACGCGTGGGTCGTCGGCGAAAATGGCGCTCACCGCCTCGGCGAGGTCGGCGTCGACCTCGGCGGTGATGACCGTGCTGCCTTCGCGTGCCGAGCTCGCGAGCCAGGCGGCGCCGACGCCACAACCGGTCCCGCACTCGCCGAGGACGCCGCTGCGGCTCGCAGCCAGCGCGGCCAGCAAGCGGCCCGTCTCGAGCCGGCTCGAGGTGACGAAGCCGCGACGACGGGACAGGTCGAGAGCGCGGCTCACCACGGGAGGCAGATCGGTCGGTGCAGTCACGTCCTCGAGTGTTCCACACGGTCCGTTGAGCACTCGGTGTCCCGCATGGCAAGACGAATCGTCCCCTCGGCTGACACTCATCAGATGTCTGCGTACGCTGGATTCATCATGCGGCACTTCGTAGTCATCCTTACGCGCCGCGGCGGGGCCCCTTAGGCCAACACCTCGCCGCGGAGTCCAGGCGTTGGCCGACCGCGTTGTGAGGAACCGCATCATGCCGACCGCATTCGGTCCGCCTCTCCCATCCGACGAAATGCCGCCGCGCAACCCGCGGGTCAGTTTCTCGTTTGGCATCGCGTGTTTCGTCCACCGTGACAACACCACCAGCCCGAGATGGAGAATCGATCCTTATGTATGACATGTATCCCGAGTGGGATCCCGCCCACCTGAATGACGAAGCTGCGTCATCCTCATCGAACTGGCCGGGCCCGGTCCAGGAGTCCCTCGACCTGCGTGACCACGGTGGCGAGCGCCCAGACGACAACTAGGCTGACGATAACTAGGCTGCCCGGATGACTGACAGCTTCCGCCTCGCCGTCATCGGCGGCGACGGCATCGGCCCGGAGGTGACAGAGCAAGCCCTGAAGGCGCTCGATGCCGTCAGCGCGGATACTTTCACCTTTGACCGAAACGACTACGACCTGGGGGCGGACGCTTGGCGTCGAACCGGAGAGGTCTTGCCGGACGAGGTGCTCGCCGAGCTCCGCGAACATGACGCGATTCTGTTGGGCGCCGTGGGTGGCCGCCCCGGCGACACATCGTTGCCGGCGGGGTTGATCGAGCGGGGGCTGCTGCTGCGGCTGCGCTTCGAGTTTGACCAGTACGTCAACCTTCGCCCGTCGCGCAGCTACGTCGGGGTGCCGACGCCGCTGGCGGGACAGCCGGCGATCGACTTCGTGGTGGTGCGCGAAGGCACCGAGGGGCCGTACGCCGGGAACGGTGGCCGGTTCCGCGCGGAGACGGAGCACGAGATCGCCACCGAGGTGAGCATCAACACCGCGTACGGCGTGGAGCGGGTCGTCCGTGACGCGTTCGAGCGCGCTGCGGCGCGGCCGCGTAGGCACCTGACCTGGGTGCACAAGACGAACGTTCTCGTCCACGCCGGGTCGCTGTGGTCGAACATCGTGGGCTCGGTGTCCGAGGAGTACGCCGGCGTAGAGGTCGACTACCTGCACGTCGACGCGGCGACAATCTTGCTCACGACCGACCCCGGCAGGTTCGACGTCATCGTGACCGACAACCTGTTCGGCGACATCCTCACCGATCTGGCGGGTGCCATCACCGGTGGCATCGGGTTGGCCGCGAGCGCGAACCTCAACCCGCCGCGCACCTCACCCAGCATGTTCGAGCCGGTCCACGGCTCGGCGCCCGACATCGCCGGCCAGCACCAGGCCGACCCGACTGCGGCCATCTCGAGCGTAGCGCTGATGCTCGACCACCTAGGCCATCTGCAGGCCGCAGCCACCGTTGACGAGGCGGTCGCCGCTGACATCACCGAGCGCGGCGGGGCCGTGCGCAAGACCGAGGAGGTCGGCGACGACATTGCCGGCCGCATCCATGATCTCGTCGGCTAACGTGCGTCTATGACGTCGTCTCAGATCAGGGTCGAACGCACCACATCGCCAGTCGACGAGGCGCAGCGCGCGAAGATCCTGGCCGACCCGGGCTTCGGGCGCTACTTCAGCGACCACATGTTCGTCGCCGAGTGGACTCCGCAGGAGGACTGGCACGACGCCACCGTCAAGCCGTACGGCCCTTTCAGTGTCGACCCCGCCAGCTCCGTCCTGCACTACGCGCAGGAGATCTTCGAGGGCCTGAAGGCGTACCGGCATGACGATGGCTCCGTCTGGACGTTCCGGCCTGACGTCAACGCCGGCAGGTTCCAGCGTTCAGCGGCCCGGATGGCGCTGCCCCGGCTGCCGGCGGACCTGTTCATCGCAGCCATCGAGGCACTGGTGTCGATCGACCAGGCCTGGGTCCCGAGCGGCGGAGAGAAGTCGTTGTACCTGCGACCGTTCATGTTCGCCTCGGAGGTGTTTCTCGGCGTACGCCCGTCGAAGCACGTGACGTTCGCGATCATCGCCTCCCCGGCCGGGCCCTACTTCCCCGGCGGCGTCAGCCCGGTGTCGATCTGGTTGAGCGAGGATTTCACTCGGGCCGCACCCGGGGGGACCGGCGCCGCCAAGTGCGGCGGCAACTACGCCGCGAGCCTGGTGGCTCAGGCCGAAGCCATCGACAACGGCTGCGACCAGGTCGTGTTCCTCGACGCCCGCAACCAGCGCGACGTCGAGGAGCTCGGTGGCATGAACATCTTCTTCGTGTACGCCGATGGCTCCATCGCGACCCCGCAGCTGAACGGCTCGATCCTCGAAGGCGTCACCCGCTCGTCGGTCCTGGAGCTCGCGACCGAGTTCGGGCACAAGACCGACGAGCGAGCGGTCACCGTTGACGAATGGCGCGACGGTGTGGCTGCCGGCGACATCGTCGAGGTGTTCGCCTGCGGCACGGCTGCCGTGCTCACCCCGGTGGGCACACTCAAATGGCGCGGTGGCGAGCTGTCCTGCGGCGACGAGGCCGGACCGGTGACCCTGCAGATCCGAGAGCGACTGCTCGACGTGCAGTACGGCCGCGTCGGCGACCCACACGG
>JACCVA010000136.1 GCA_013698435.1 Nocardioidaceae bacterium
TCGAAGATGTTCTGCGGCTGCGCGGCAGTGTTCGGCGCCGAGCCCAACACCCAGACCTGCCCCGTCTGCCTGGGGTTGCCGGGCGCCCTGCCGGTCGTCAACGAGACCGCCGTGGAGTCGGCGATCCGCATCGGTCTTGCGCTCAACTGCGAGATCGCGACGTGGTGCCGGTTCGCGCGCAAGAACTACTTCTACCCGGACATGCCGAAGAACTTCCAGACGTCGCAGTACGACGAGCCGATCGCCTTCAACGGCTACACCGACGTCGAGGTCGACGGCGAGACGTTCCGGATCGAGATCGAGCGCGCGCACATGGAGGAGGACACCGGCAAGTCGCTGCACGTCGGTGGCGCAACCGGACGCATCCATGGGGCGTCGCACTCCCTGGTCGACTACAACCGCGCCGGGATCCCGCTCATCGAGGTGGTGACGAAGCCGATCGAAGGCGCTGGAGCGCGCGCGCCGACGGTGGCCCGCGCCTACGTCGCGCATTTGCGCGACCTGCTCAGCAGTCTCGGTGTCTCCGATGTCCGGATGGACCAGGGGTCGCTGCGCTGCGACGTCAACCTCTCGCTTCGGGCTACGGCAGATGCGCCGTTCGGAACTCGGAGCGAGACGAAGAACGTCAACTCGTTGCGGTCTGTCGAGCGGGCGGTGCGTTACGAGGTGTCGCGGCAGGCGGCGCTGCTGGATGCGGGCGAGCGGGTGGTGCAGGAGACCCGTCACTGGCACGAGGACACCGGCACCACCACGTCGGGTCGGGAGAAGTCCGACGCAGAGGACTACCGCTACTTCCCGGAGCCCGACCTGGTGCCGATCGCTCCCGACCGAGAGTGGGTCGAGCAGCTCCGTGCGACGTTGCCGGAGCCACCGGCGCGGCGGCGTTCACGCCTGCAAGAGGTGTGGCAGTTCAGCGACCTGGAGATGCGTGACGTGCTCGGCGCGGGTGCGCTCGGGCTGATCGAACAGACGGTCGCTGCCGGCGCCAGCCCGACCGCGGCCAAGAAGTGGTGGCTGTCGGAGCTGGCACGGCGCGCGAACGACGCGGGTACGACTCTCGATGAGCTGCCGATAGCGCCGGCGCAGGTCGCCGGTGTCCAGGCCATGGTCGACAGCGGTCGCGTCAATGACAAGCTCGCCCGGCAGGTGCTGGAGGGTGTGCTCGCCGGTGAGGGTGAGCCGGAGGACGTCGTCGTCGCGCGGGGGCTCGAGGTGGTGTCCGACGACAGCGCGCTGACGGCGGCGGTCGACCGTGCCATCGAGCAGAACCCCGAGGTCGCTGCGAAGATCCGCGACGGCAAGGCGGCTGCGGCGGGGGCCTTGATCGGTGCGGTGATGAAGGAGCTGCGCGGCCAAGCCGACGCCGCCCGGGTTCGTGAGCTCATCGTCGAAAAGCTCGGCTAGTGGTGTGTCTGGCAGACAGACCACTAGGACAACGTTACGCGCAAGATCCGGTCGTCGTCGGGGGCCGGATCGCCACGGCCGTCGCGGTTGCTGGTGCCGAGCCACAGGGAACCGTCGGGAGCGGCCACCACGGTACGCAGCCGACCGTAGGCCCCGACGAAGTGCGGAACCGGTCGGCCCAGCGTTCCGTCGCCCTTGATCGGCACCTGCCACAGCCGCTCTCCTCGAAGGCTAGCCACCCACAGCGCCCCGTCTGCGAAGGCGACACTCGAGGGCGAGGCTTCGTCAGGGCTCCACTGCACCTGCGGGTCGACGTACCCCTCGAGGTTGGAGTCACCCTCGCCGAGCGGCCAGCCGTAGTTGTTGCCGGGCTCGATCCGGTTGACCTCGTCCCAGACCTGGGAACCGAACTCGCTCGCCCACAGCCGGTCCTGGTCGTCGAAGGCGAGGCCCTGGACGTTGCGGTGGCCCTTGGTCCAGACCGGTGACTGCTCGTCGGGGTTCCCGGGCGCCGGGTCCCCCTCCGGCGTAATACGCAAGATCTTGCCGCCGAGCGACTCGTCATCCTGCGAGAGGTCTTCGTCGCCGGTCTCACCCGTGGAGACGTAGAGGAAACCATCCGGACCGAATGCGAGTCGACCCCCGTCGTGGATGTCGCCGTTCGGGATGCCCGTCAGGATCGGCTCGATGTCAGACAACGAGCTGCCGTCGAACCTCATCGACAGCACACGGTTGTCCTCGGCCGTGGTGACATAGACGAACACCCGCTGGTCGGTCGCGAAGTCGGGTGAGACGGCAAGTCCCAGCAGTCCGCCTTCTGCGGTTGGTGTGGTCTCGTCGATCGTGCCGACCTCGCGCACGCTCTCGCCGTCTATCAGCGAGATCGTCCCGCGGTCCCGTTGGGTCACCAGCGCAGTGCCGTCGGGAAGGAACCCCAGTCCCCACGGCGCTTCAAGGTCGGTCGCGATGGTGTGGGCCACCCGCACCGGGTCATTCGGGTCGATGGTTGGCGTGGTGTCGGTCTGGGTCTCGGTGACCGTGACGGTGCCCGGGTCCGTGGGACGTTCGTCGTTGCTCTGTGTGGCGGAATCGCACGCCGTCAGGAAGCAGGCGAACACGGCCGCACAGGCGAGCGTCGTCGTCCGTGTGCCTGTCGGCCATGGCAGCGTCATGGGTTCCATGGTCGCAGAGGCGAACGCTGCACCTGTGGACCGCCCGTTTGGGCCGTGCCGGTGGCTGTGCACGTTCGCGGAGCAGCGCATGTCCGCGAACGTGCCAACCGGGGACAGTCAGCTCATGCCGTCCGCTGTCGCGGCAATCGCTGTGGACGGGCGGCAAGAAATGCCTCGACCTCTTCACGCTCAAGCCGTCGCTGCGCGAGGACAGCTGATGCGTGACGGGCGTTGCGAACGGCCACTTGCTGGTCGGCTGGCCACCAGTGCCGGATCTTCCACATGGTCCCTCCGAGGGCGATGAGCGACGGATGCAACGCTAGGGAGCGGTTGCTTCCGCGTCGTGTCGCCAGTGTGAACTTGCTATAAATACTTTAAATGGAGTAATCAACTCTATAATTGAGCGCCGTTAGGGTTCCCGGATGAAGGTTCTCGTGCCGTTCTCGCCTGATGAGCTTGACGACGTGCCCGGGGGTTTCGAGGTCGTGTACGCCGACGCGATCGAGCAGTGGCCGGCCTCGGTTGCCGATGCGGAGTTCTATGTCCCGACCTACCGGTTCACACCACAGGTCTTCGAGGTGATGGCGCAGCTGCCTGCCCTCACCACGGTGCAGCTGCTCACTGCCGGCTATGAGCATGTGCTGCCTCATCTTCGCGATGGCGTGACGCTCTGCAACGGCGCGGGCATCCATGATGCGGCCACGTCGGAGCTCGCCGTCGGCCTGATGATCAGCGCTCAGCGCCGGCTCGCCGAGCTCGCCCGGCTGCAGGCCGAACACCGATGGGACCAGCAGATGTCGTCCTCTCTGGCCGACCGGCGGGTGCTGGTGATCGGTGCCGGCAACATCGGTCGCGCGCTCCAGCGTCGGTTGGTCGGTTTTGAGTGCGACGTCACCTTGGTGGGTCGAAGCCCTCGCGATGGGGTCCGGGGCATCGGGGAGCTTCCCGACCTGTTGCCGTCCGCCGAGATCGTGGTGCTGATCGTCCCCCTGACGCCGGGCACGACCGGTCTGGTGGACGCGCGGTTCCTGTCACTGCTTCCTGACGGCGCGCTGGTCGTGAACGTGGCGCGCGGTGCCGTGGTGGCCACTGAGGACTTGGTGGCCGAGGTCGCCAGCGGTCGGCTTCGGGCGGCTCTGGACGTCACCGAGCCTGAGCCCTTGCCGGCGGACCATCCGCTGTGGACGATCCCGGGAGTCACCATCACCCCTCATGTCGGCGGGGCAGCCACGTCGATGTGGCCGCGCGCCCACCGGCTCGTCGGTGACCAGCTGCGTCGACTGGCGGCAGGTCAGCCGCTGGGTCACGTCGTCGTACCAGGAGCTGGCGCGAAGTGACTCTCGGGCCGACCTCAGGTGTCGGTTGCCGCCACCCGCCGGATCAGCTCCACGACCATGGCGCGCTCGGACTCGTAGTAGTCCAGTCCCCAGTCGGCCACCATGCGGGGGTACCGGAACCGGTCGACAGGACTGTGCGGGTCCACGATGAGCGAGTCGCGGACAGCCTGTAGCTCGGCACGTCGTTCGGCAAGCAGGCCGAGGTAGTCCTCCAGCAACGTCACGGATGTCTCCGGCCCGGCGAGGTGGCCCATCAGCAGGCGCAGGGCGATGGGATGCTTGAGTGCCGGGAACTCGACCGTGGCACTGCTCAACCAGCGTTGGAGGTCGCGACGGCCGGCAGCGGTGATCTGGAAGCGCCGGGTGCTGCGGGTCGGGGCCGTGGTGTCCTCGCGGGCCCGAACGAGTCCGAGCTTCGTCAGCCGCGCCAGCTCGGTGTAGACCTGGCTCATCGCCGGCGAGACCCAGTAGAACCGAAGCGTGCGGTCCGCGCGCTGCTTGAGCTCGTAGCCGCTGAGGTCGTCGCCGAACGACAAGAGCCCGAGCAGCGCGTACGACGTCGTCGGCAGGTCTTGACTCATGATGTACCAAGGGTACTGTTCCTACTAGGAATAAATGCCATCTTGCGACCAGATCAGTAGAGGATCTCGATGTCCGACGCCGTGCTGTTGATGATCGGCACCCGCAAGGGACTGTGGTTGGCGCGGTCGGATGCGGCCCGCGAGTCGTGGTCGCTCGACGGTCCTCACTTCCTGATGAACGAGGTCATCGCGTGTGCCGTCGACCAGCGCGACGGCCAGACCCGACTGCTCGCCGGCGCGATGAGCAGCCACTTCGGTCCCCAGGTCTTCCGCTCCGACGACGGCGGCGTCACGTGGGGCGAGACTCCCAACGGCGCCATCCGGTTCCCCGAGGACACCGGCACCTCCCTCGAGCAGGTGTGGCAGCTGACGCCGGGTCTGGAGAGCGAGCCCGGCGTCGTGTACGCCGGCACGCAGCCGTCGGCGTTGTTCCGCAGCACCGACCGCGGCGAGACGTTCGAGATGGTGCGATCGTTGTGGGACCACCCGCACCGCGAGCAGTGGGGAGCCGGCTACGGCGGGCAGGCGATTCACACCATCCTCCCGGGCGTCACGGACCCCAACGCGATGAGTGTGGCGATGTCGACGGGTGGCGTCTACCAGACCGCAGACGGGGGACAGTCGTGGACGCCGGCGAACGTCGGCGTGAAGGCGTACTTCCTACCGGACCCGTGGCCGGAGTTCGGCCAGTGCGTCCATAAGGTCGCGCGCAACCCCGACCGGCCGGAACGGATGTACATCCAGAACCATCACGGCGTCTACCGGACCGACGACGGCGGTGCACACTGGACCTCCATCGCCGACGGTCTCCCTAGCGACTTCGGCTTCCCGATCGCGGTCGATCCCCACGACCCGGACTCGGTCTACGTCTTCCCCTTGGTCGCAGACTCCGAGCGCATCCCGCCTGGTGGGAAGCCCCGGGTGTGGCGCTCCGACGACGCGGGCGAGACCTGGACCGAGCTGTCCAAGGGGCTTCCCGAGGACGGCTTCTACGCCGGCGTCATGCGCGACGCCCTCACCGTGGACAGCTCCGACCCGACCGGCGTCTACTTCGGCTCGCGCGACGGCAGCGTCTTCGCCAGCAACGACCGCGGGGAGAGCTGGACGCCGGTCGTCGAGCACCTTCCGGACGTGATGTGCGTCCGGGCCGCGGTGCTCGGCTGAGCGCTACAGCTGCGGGTGGTCGATCACGCAGAACTCGTTGCCGTCCGGGTCGCGTAGCACGATGAAGTCCGCGTCGTCCGGATAGGGCCAGTCCTCGACGTGGGTGGCACCCAGGTCGACCAGTCGCTGCACATGACGCGCCTGCTCCGACGTGTACAGGTCGAGATGGACGCGGACCGGTTCGGCGGCAGTCGTGTCGGTGCTCTGAAGGGAGACCGGGACTCCCGACTTCTCCGGATGCACCAGCATCATGAAGTCTGGGCTCCACTCCTGCTCACGCTGCACATATCCCAAGGCGGCGCTCCAGAACCGCACGGCGCGTTCCATGTCCTGGACATTGACGACGACGGTCGCGAGGTGGAGGTCGCCCACCTGCTGTGGTGTATCAGCCATAGCGCGATCGTAGGGGAGTCGTAGGCTCAGCCCATGTCAGACATCAAGCCCCGCAGCCGCGCCGTCACCGACGGGCTCGAAGCCACCGCCTCGCGCGGGATGTTGCGCGCCGTCGGGATGGGCGACGACGACTTCGCCAAGCCGCAGATCGGGGTGGCGTCGTCGTGGAACGAGATCACCCCGTGCAACCTCTCGCTCGACCGGCTGGCGCAGGCGGTCAAGCAGGGTGTGCACGCCGCCGGTGGCTATCCGCTGGAGTTCGGCACGATCTCGGTGTCCGACGGCATCTCGATGGGGCATGAGGGCATGCACTTCTCGCTGGTGTCGCGTGAGGTGATTGCGGACTCGGTGGAGACGGTCATGATGGCCGAACGGTTCGATGGTTCGGTGCTGCTGGCCGGCTGCGACAAGAGCCTGCCGGGCATGCTGATGGCGGCCGCCCGGCTCGACCTCGCGTCGGTGTTCTTGTACGCCGGCTCCATCATGCCCGGACGCGTCGGCGACAAGGACGTCACGATCATCGACGCGTTCGAGGCAGTCGGGGCGTGCCGCGCCGGGCTCGTCTCCCGCGCCGAGGTGGAGGTCATCGAGCGGGCGATCTGCCCCGGTGAAGGCGCCTGCGCAGGCATGTACACCGCCAACACGATGGCATCGGTGGCGGAGGCGCTGGGCATGTCGCTGCCCGGCTCGGCCGCGCCGCCTGCCGTCGACCGACGCCGGGACGGTTTTGCCCACAAGTCGGGGGAGGCCGTGGTCGAGATGCTGCGGCAGGGGATCACCGCACGGCAGGTGATGACGAGGGACGCCTTCGACAACGCCATCGCAGTCGTGATGGCGCTCGGCGGCTCGACCAACGCCGTGCTGCACCTGCTCGCGATCGCCCGCGAAGCCGACGTCGACCTCTCCCTCGACGACTTCAACAAAGTGGGCGACAAGGTCCCGCACCTTGGCGACCTCAAGCCGTTCGGGCGCTTCGTGATGACCGACATCGACCGCATCGGTGGGATCCCCGTCGTCATGAAGGCGCTGCTCGACGCCGGGCTGATGCACGGTGACTGCCTGACTGTCACCGGGAAGACGATGGCGGAGAATCTCGAAGGCCTGGCTCCACCCGACGTCGACGGGAGGATCATTCGCGAGCTTGCCCGCCCGATCCACGCCACCGGAGGCCTGACGATCCTGCGTGGCACCCTTGCTCCCGAAGGTGCCGTGGTGAAGTCGGCCGGCTTCGACGACGACGTTTTCGAGGGGACCGCCCGTGTCTTCGACGGCGAGCGTGCCGCTCTGGA
>JACCVA010000137.1 GCA_013698435.1 Nocardioidaceae bacterium
CGGAGGCCCAGGCGCTCGAGCACCTGCCTGACAGTGACGTCAAGCAGGCCCTCCAGCAGATCCCCGAGGACTTCCGGCTGGCCGTCTATCTTGCCGACGTCGAGGGCTTCGCCTACAAGGAGATCGCTGAGATCATGGGCTCACCGGTCGGTACGGTGATGTCACGGCTGCACCGCGGTCGCGGCCAGCTGAGGGTGCTGCTCGCCGACTACGCGCGCGAGCGCGGTCTGCTTCGAGGCAGTGAGCTCGAATCGGAGGTGACGCCATGAGCTGCGGCAAGCACCACGATGTCGACTGCTCGGTGATCCTGGAGCGCGTCTACGTGTTCATCGACAACGAGCTCGAGAGCGCCGACTACGCCGACATCCAGCAACATCTGGTCGAGTGTGGGCCCTGCCTGCGGGCGGTCGACCTCGAGCGGATGGTCAAGAGCTTGGTGGCCCGCTCGTGCCGGGAGAGCGCTCCGGTCGAGCTTCGCGAGCGCGTCAAGCTGTCGATCCGCCATGTGCAGGTCGAGATCTCCGAAGGTCGACACCCAGAGCTCGACTGAGTCGTTGCGGACTGCTCAAGGCCCCGCCCGGTTTCGACCGGCGGGGCCTTCGTCACGCAATGCGCTGGATCAGGTGTTGACGATCAGGTGTTGGGGCGCTTGCCGTGGTTGGCGCCCTTCTTGCGGCGAGCGCGGCGCTTACGGCCAGTCTTGCCCATGGTGGTCCTCCTGGTTACCGAACAGATGCAGCGCCTATTGTCGCAGACGAGGGCGTGCCCTCGCGAATGACGAGAGGAGTGGGCACGTGGGCCCTGCCGCGTTGCAGCCCGGAGCGACCGCTGAGTCGACGTACGTCGTGGCAGCCACCGACACCGCCCGGGCCCTGGGTTCCGGCGCGCTGAACGTGCTCGCGACACCTCGACTGCTGGCCTGGATGGAGGCGGTGACGTGTGCGGCGCTCGCCGGCAGCCTGGCAGACGGTGAGACGTCGGTCGGCACCCGGATGAGCATCGAGCACCTCAAGGCCAGCCCGGTGGGTGCCACCGTGGCGGTGCGCGCCGAGCTCAACCATGTAGACGGCCGGCTGACGCGCTTCAACGTCGTCGCCCACGACGGCGACGGCTCCGTCGTCGGGCACGGCGAGGTCACCCGGGTGGTCGTCAACGAGCGACGCTTCCTGTCCCGCATCGGAGCAGCTCCGGCCTAGTGGTCTGTCTGTCACCTGCGTGGGCTCAGACAGGGGCGCGAAAGGCGAGCAGTGTGACCCCGGGGACGGGCTCCCAGTCGAGGGACGGGTCGCGCACGAAACCAAACGATGCGTACAGCGCGTGCGCGCTGGTCATCTCGGTCATGGAGCACAGCAGCATCTCTGCCAGCCCGAGCTCCGCGCAGCGTTCGAAGCAGCGTGCGACCAGAGCACGGGCGACGCCGCGTCCTCGCACCGAAGGCTCGACGGCCAGCATCCGGAACTCTCCCTGCCCGTCTCGGCTCAGCTCGCGCAGCGAGGAGCCAGGAGGACAGAACGTAACGGTCCCCACGACCGCGCCCGCGTGCTCCGCCACCAGCACCTCGGCGTTGTCGGCGCGACTGAACGCGTCCAGAAGCTCACCCGCATAGTCGTCCTCGGCGGTCATGAAGCCGTCGTGGACGTAGCCTCCCAGCGTGATGCGGCCGACGAGCTCCAGCTCGTCACGCTCGGCGGGGCGTACGACGACGGGCTCAGACACCGGTCGTGGTGCGAGGGTAGGCAGCCTCGGGGTCGGTGATCACGTTGACGAGATAGGGGACGCGAGCGTCGAAGGCGCGGTCGAGCGCGGCACCGATCTGGTCCGGGCTGGTCACGGTCTCGCCGTCGCCGCCCAACGCTTGGGCGACCTTGTCGTACGGCGTCTGGGGGGCCAGGTCGGCGGCGACGTCATAGCCGTAGAGGAAGCGCATCGGATGTTTCTCGAGCCCCCAGCACGAGTTGTTGCCCACGACGATGACCACAGGCAGGTCATGACGGACCAACGTGTCCACGTCCATGAGCGACATCCCGGCCGCACCGTCGCCGAGCATTAGCACCACCTGTGCGGACGGCCGGGCGATGCGCGCTGCCATGGCGGCGCCGAGGCCGGCGCCGAGGCAGCCGAAGGGACCGGGGTCGAGCCAGCCGCCCGGCCGCTTCGGTTCGACATACTTCCCGGCGAACGAGACGAAGTCGCCGCCGTCACCGACCACGACGGAGTCGTCGGCCAGCCGCGGCAGCAGCTCACCGTAGATGCGGGCCGGATGGATCGGGTCGGCGTCCGAGCCGAGGAGCTCGGCGTCCTTGGCGGTCGCCACGCTCACCTGGTCGCTCAGCCGTGCTGTCCAGCCCGACCAGTCGGGCCGGCGAGACTGTGCCTGCAGCGCCTCGCGGAGGCCGTCGAGGGCCAGGGTCAGGTCGCCGTACGCCGAGCCGGCGAGCTCGGCGTGCGTCGACACCTGACCGGCGCTGTCGGCGAGGTGGACCACCGTGGCGGCGGGGGTGTCCTCCTTCCCGCCGAACGAGCCGTAGCCGAGGCGGAAGTCCAGCGGTGTCCCGACGACAATCGCCAGGTCGCACTGTCCGAAGGCGATCGAGCGTGCCTTGGTGACCAGCCGCGGGTGCCCCGCGGCGATGACGCCGCGGCCCATCCCGTTCGTGATCACGGCAATGCCGGTCTCGTCGACGAACCGCACCGCCGCCTCCTCGGCGCCGTCGGCCCACACGTCGGTGCCGAGCACCAGGACCGGCTGGCGCGCGGCAGCAAGCAGGGCGGCGATGTCGCGCAGCGCGTCACCGTCGGGCTCGGCGCGGTCACGGACGGGCGCTGCCGGAAGCCTCACCTCGGCACGGGAGAAGAACTGGTCCATCGGTACGTCGAGGAAGGCCGGCCCCCGGTGCGGCGACGAGGCGACGCGGAGCGCTTCGTCCACCCGGTCGGCGATGGTCGACACCTGGGTGACCGTCGCTGCCAGCTTGGACACCGTCGACAGAATCGGTGGGTGGTCGAGCTCCTGCAGGCTTCCGCTTCCCCAGCGGGTGTCGGGCGCGCGACCGCCCACGACCAGGAGGGGGGAGCCGGCGAAGTGCGCCTGCGCGATCGCACTCACACCGTTGGTGACCCCCGGTCCTGCCGTCAGCACCGCCAAGCCGGGCGTCCGGGTCAGTTTGCCGGTCGCCTCGGCGGCAAACACCGCGGTCGGCTCGTGCCGGACGTCGATGAGGCGCATCGCCGGTTCGGCCGTCACCGCTGCGTCGTACATCGGAAATACGTGCGCGCCCGACAGCGTGAACATCGTCGAGACACCGTGGGCCTGCGCGACAGCAACCGCCAGGTCGCCTCCGTGTCCTTCGCGGGTGACGGGCTCGGCGGACGTCGTCTGTTGGCTCATGGGGCCAAAGTACCGTCCGGTAGATGCCTCACTCCGGCTGGTGCGCGAAGGGCAGCAGGCCCATCAGCACGTCCTTGAGCACCAGCAGCAAATCGGCCCGGACCTCGGGTCGTCGGGCGAAGTACGCCGAGTCGTTCACACCGGAACCGCGTACGCCGATCGCGAGCTGGAGATACAGCACACGCAGGAAGATGCGGGTGTTGTGAACGTGCGCCGGTGGCCACTCGTCCGCTGGGCGGTGGTCGGCGCCGGGCTGCGCGTGCGCGGTGGCCCCGAGCCGGCGCACCCAGTCGTCGACGACCGGTTGCTCGAGCAGGTTGCGGTGCAGGACTTGCATCGTGGCATAGGCAAGGCGGTCGTCCTCCCCATGGCTGAGCCGGTAGGGCGTCGGCTGGACGAGTCGATCGGCCACTACGTCGAGCAGTACCGCTTGCTCGGCACGGCCGAGGTGGTGGGAGCGGGCCAGGGCGCCGACCAGGTCTGCGCCGTGGGCGAGCGCGTGCGCCCCACCCTTGCCGGGAACGAAAGCCCTCAGGTCGCGCTCACGGACGAACCAGGCCAGCCCCCGGTCGGCCCACGACACGACGGCGTCGACCGGAAGCACGTGCGCCGCATTGTCGCGGGTGACGCACTCAGCCAGCAAGAGTGCGGAGAACGTCCGGCGGAAGACCTGGTCACCGTCGGTCGCACCGAGCCCGACCCCGAGCCCCTGGGCGATGCCGTCGCCGAAGCTGACCAGTAGGTCGTCGTACACGCCCTCGTTGAGCCAGGTCGCCAGCACTGGGTACGCGACCTGGTCGCGCTCGAACGGATCGGTCGACCCGAGCATCGTGACGAGCTCGGCCGTGAGGTCGTTGAGTGGTGGCTCTGGTGGAACCACCATGTCTGACTCGAGCACGTGCTGCCAGAAGCCTGCACGCATGTCGGACATCCTTCCACACCCTTGCATGCGCGTCGGCAGAGTAGTGGCCGCCTCTTACGACCGTGGTGGCTGACTAGAGTCGAAGCGTGCCTTCCGTCAAGGATGTGGTCCGCCGTTACACCGATCTCGACGAGGACGACCTTGCCTGGTTGCAGCTGTTGCTGTCCGACTGGCAGATCATCGCTGACTTATCCTTCGCCGACCTGGTGCTGTGGCTGCCCGACCGGGAAGGGCACGGCTACTGGGGCGGTGCTCAGA
>JACCVA010000154.1 GCA_013698435.1 Nocardioidaceae bacterium
GTACCACGTCGGTCGGTCACCACTAACAGCACCGATGTTCCACCCGGAATTGGTGAGGTCGGTGGGGGACCCCCGGGTTGTGGTGTGGTGGTGGGCCGTCGCGCGAGGTCATCGTCGCGCCAAGCCGTGGCTCCCTCAGCCGCCCCGTGGCTCCTTCCACCGGACGACTTAGTTGGCGGCGCTAACGAGCCTCGTATGCGGGTGGGCACCTCAAGACCAAGGCAACTGTGGTCACCTGACTCGCAGTGTCCTCCAGCGATTGCCACGCCTGGTGGGACAACGAGGTATGGTCCGGCGCTTGTGGAGCGCATGCAGCTTCCGCCACGGTCAAGGCTGCCCTCAGGAATACGGCGCCGTCACTCGTGGCCCGCGGCATACCCGACGATCTCCCGCGCGGCCTGAGGACCCACGAAACGCCGATGCCACCAACACTCGCGAGCATCACCCGCTGTCATCGCGGGGCACAAGTGGTGCGGTGCACTAGGTGACCAGGCTGCGCCCGCGCTCGAGCCGAGCTGCGCGGATTGGGTCGAGCGGTCGCCACGTTCCACCTCGACGGGCTTCGGTGGGTCAACGCGGCGCATGGGGTGATGGTGAAGGAGCTCGTGCATTTCGTCATGCCGGGCGTGTCAAGGTAGCCGGGGCCAGCCGCTGGGTTCAGGGCGACGGCGGCAATATTTCTATGCCGTACTTTGGCGTGATGCTCAAGAGCTTGGGTACGTCGACCTCAGTCGGCTCGGGCAGTGTCATCGCTGTTGCTGGTTCGCCCATCTCCGCAGCGAACCGTTCGAACTGCGACGGGGAGCTCAGCTGCAACAGTTTGGCTGGGCCGGCATCAGATACGCGGAACGAGTGCGGGATACCTCTGGGCAGGAAGGCGAACATGCCTGGCGTTGCCGTCCAAATCTGCTCACCACAGTTCACGGTCAACTCACCTTCCAGAATGTAGAACCCCTCTTCCTCGGCGTGGTGGATGTGCGGCGGCGCCCCTCCTCCCGGTGGCAGTTGAACCTCGATGAGGGTGAAAGCGTTCTTGGTATCGGCGGCAGCAGCCTTCACCACGAAAAGGCCATTGAAGAACCAGATAGCGTCGCCCTCATCCTCACCCAGCGCGTACCCGCTTGCTCCGAACGTCATCTACCGCCTCCTTCGACAGGTCTCCCCGCCACTGCACCTTTCGAGCCTGGTAGCGCCACTTTGGCACACAGGCATCAAGGACGGCTAGGACTGACTCGACCGATCTAGAGGTGGCCGTGGGAACAGGCAACGGAGTAGCCCTCATCGTCGTGCTGTGGATGGTCGTCGACTTCCTGCTCGCCGTCATCTACGGGGGTCGACCGGCTGACATCGCGACGAGACTGACAAGCAAACGCTGACTCCCTGGTGCCTTACTCTGCGGGGGTGAAGCCGGTCGTCGGGGTGACGCTCGACGAGGCCGCGTGGATCGTCGGCTGCTCCCGCCGTACGTTGGTCCGCACATCGACGCGGGGAGGTTGCCCTCAGCTGAGCAGCACGTCAAGCGCCGGGTCTCGCGTGCCGACACGGAGGCGCGGGCGTTGCGGTTGCCGGGCTCTCGTCTGCCGTTCGACCCATTTGACACGTCGTATTGGGTCGGGGCCAAGGGCGCCGCCGCGATTCTGGGGGTCAATGGGGTCTGCACGTGCCTGACTGGCGTGCTCAAGGCTGGTAACCGCCAAGCTCCTGAGACGCTCAGGTCCTCGGGAAGGCGCAGAACTCGTTGCCCTCGGGGTCAGCGAGCACGGTCCAGCGGCGCCCGTTCTCCGGCAGGCGCAGCACCGTCGCGCCGGCGTCGACGAGAGGATCCACGGACTTCGCCGACACGTCCCAATGGGCACGGTTCGGCTCGGTCTTGTGCTCGGGAACCGGGACGAAGTCGAGCGTGACGCCCTTGAGCTTCTTGATGACCTGCACGGTGGAGTACTCGTCATGGTGGACGACCTCGGCCTTCAGCACCTTTCCCCACCATTTGGCCTGCGCCGTGGGGTTCATGCAGTCGACGACAATGCCGTGCAGCCGGCTGTCCGGTAGGTC
>JACCVA010000181.1 GCA_013698435.1 Nocardioidaceae bacterium
ATCTCGTCCACCGAGTGCCGCGAGCGCGCGCAACGCGGTGAGCCGGTGTGGTATCTCGTGCCCGACGGCGTTGTGCAGTACATCGCCAAACGAGGTCTTTACCAGCCCGGAAAGCCCGTCAACGACACCTCCTCTCCGCAGACAGAAGGCGCCACACAGTGACAGCAACAGAGCGGGCCGTTGAGCTCGTGACCATCGCGGCCCAAGCCGCATCGGACAAGCTGGCCGACCACATCATCGCCTTCGACGTGTCGGAGCAGCTGTTCATCACCGATGCGTTCGTGCTCTGCTCGGCGCCGAACGACCGGCAGGTCAGGGCGATCGTCGACGAGGTCGAGGACAAGCTGCGCGACGCCGGCGCCAAGCCCGTACGCCGAGAGGGCGAGCGCGACGGACGCTGGGTGCTGCTCGACTACGGCGACGTGGTCGTGCACGTGCAGCACGAGGAGGAGCGGATCTACTACTCGTTGGAGCGGATCTGGCGGGACTGCCCGACGATTACGCTGCCGGAGTCCGTGAGCAGCGGACAGGGAGGCGTGCGGCCGACAGGCGGCGAGTCGCTGGCGTGATCCCGCTGTCTGGAGCCGCGAAGAAGCCCCGGCGCCTCGTGCTGGTGCGGCACGGGCGCACCGAGTGGAACAAGCTCGGCAAGGCGCAAGGCCACGCCGACGTGTCCCTCGACGAGGTCGGGGTGCTGCAGGCCCGCAGAGCCGCGCCGTTGCTGGCGTCCTACGAGCCGGCGTTAGTCTGGTCGAGCGACCTGGCGCGGGCCCGCGAGACAGCGCAGGAGATCGTCGCGCTGACCGGCCAGGAGCTGGTGCTCGACAAGCGGCTGCGGGAGTACCACGTGGGGGCGCGGCAGGGCATGACAAATCACGAGTTCCAGACGAGCTTCCCCGAGCAGTACGCCGCCTACGCCGCCGGAGACGACGACGCTCGGATCCCGGGCGCCGAGGTGACCGCTGAGGTGCGGGAGCGGATGCTCGAGGTGCTGGGCGCTGCGGCCGACGCTGTGCGGCCGGGTGAGACGGGGATCCTCGTCGGGCACGGCGCGTCACTGCGAACCGGCATCGTGGCCTTCTTCGGTGTACCCGTCGAGATCCGCGAGATGCTCGCCGGCATGACGAACGGCGCCTGGACCGTGCTCGAGCAGCATTACCGGTACGGCTGGCAGATAGTCGACTACAACGCCCAGAACCTGCCGGACCCCGTCAGCCTCGACGACGACCCTTTGCCGCGCTGAGGCAGCCTGAGAGCCAGGCAGGAGTTCGGGGGCAGTTCTGCCGGGCAGCAGGGCGTAGGAACCTCCCCAAACGTGGCAGCCGAGCGGTGCAGGAGCCGGTTTCACGTCGCGGGCCGCCGTTGGCTAAACTCGTCTCGCCCGCCGGGGTCATCGCTCGGGTCGGGATCCGCACACGCGGGGCTATGGCGCAGTTGGTAGCGCGCCTCCATGGCATGGAGGAGGTCAGGGGTTCGAATCCCCTTAGCTCCACTCACTCCTCCCACCTCGCACTCCTTTCCGATTCGTCCGGCTGGCTGGCGCGTGAGCTGTCCGCGCCCGGCCGGACGAATTGGGAGAGGGCTGCGGTCAGCCGTCGATCTCCACGATCACCGGTGCGTGGTCGCTGGCGCCCTTGCCTTTGCGCTCCTGGCGGTCGATCTCGGCACCGGTGACGCGTGACGCGAGCGCCGGACTGCACATGGCGAAGTCGAGCCGCATGCCCTCCCGCCGCGGGAACCGCAGCCGCGTGTAGTCCCAATAGGTGTAGGTGCCCGGCCCGGGGGTGTACGGGCGGACCACGTCGGCGTACCCCGCCTCGATGATCGCCTCGAACGCCGCTCGCTCCGGTGCCGAGACGTGCGTCGAGTGCGCGAACACCCGCATGTCCCAGACGTCCTCGTCGAGTGGTGCGATGTTCCAGTCGCCGGCCAGGATCACCGTTGCCGCGGCGTCGACCGCCAACCAGCCGGCCGCGGTGTCGCGCAGGCGTGACAACCAGTCGAGCTTGTAGAGGTAGTGGGGGTCGGCGAGGGTTCGACCGTTCGGCACGTACAGGCTCCAGATGCGCACGCCGCCGCAGGTCGCGCCCAGCGCCCGCGCCTCCGCGGCGAGCGGCTCACCCCAGTGCGGCTGACCGGGAAATCCGACCTCGACGTCCTCGAGCCCGACCCGAGAGACCACTGCCACGCCGCTCCACGCCGACAGGCCGTGGTGGGCGACGTCGTACCCGAGGGCCCGTAGCGGCTCGTCGGGGAACTGGTCGTCGCGGCACTTGGTCTCCTGCACCGCGAGCACGTCGACGTCTCGTCGCTCGAGCCAGCTGGCGACCCGGTCGATCCGGGCCCGGATGGAGTTGACGTTCCAGGTCGCAACACGCACGCCCCCGAACCTATCCGCCCCAGCTCCCCGATCGTCCGACTGGGACAGGCGTGGGCTGTCTGCGCTGGGTCGGACGAATCGGGAAGGGGAGCAAATCGATCAAGTGGCCGGCCGCCGCGTCGGGCACGATGCTGGCATGGCCGTGGACGCAGACACCTTCCTCAGGTTCGTCGACCTGGTGTCGTCGCAGCTTGAGGGTGGCGGCGCGCAGGGAGACGAGCTCGCCTCCCGGCTGCACTTGTCCCGGTCCCAGCTCGACCGGGTGGTCAGTGCCACCGCGGGCGAGCCACCGGGGCGGTTCCGGCGGCGTCGGCGGGCATCGACCTGCAGGACGACCCGCTGGTATGGGAACCGGTCCGTCCCCCCGGCCCCACCCTGCCCTGACCGACGCTGTCCCTCTCTCCGATTCGTCCGACTGGGGCTGCCGAGAGTTCTCTGCGCTGGGTCGGACGAATCGGTGAGAAAGGCAGGCTCGGGCTGGAATCAAGCGGCGGTAGGCATGGTTGATGACGGGCATGACCAAAGCTGTTGTCGCCACCGGGTTCGGTGGCCCAGACGTATTGTCCGTCGTCGACGTCGACGTACCCGAGCCGCAGGCCGGCGAGGTCGCGATCGAGGTCAGGGCGGCCGGCATCAACCCCATCGACTACAAGCTCTACAGCGGTGCGTTCGGCGCTGACGAGTCGCAGCTGCC
>JACCVA010000211.1 GCA_013698435.1 Nocardioidaceae bacterium
CCGCCCACAGCAGCAGGTAGGCGACATGGCCGAGCGACGGCAGAGCCGCGACCTCGTCGGTCGTGAGCATCCGGCACAGCTCGACGCCGTGCCAGATCGGGGTCACCCGCGCTGCCCAAGCGGCGACGTCTGGCAGCTGCGAGATTGGGAAGAACGCACCGCTGAAGAGGAACATCGGCATCAGGCCGAGCCGGAAGATCAGGGAGAACCCGTTCTCGTTCTTCATCCTCGCGGTGAGCGCGACCGTCGGCGCTCCGTAGGCGGCACCGAGCACGACCACGACGAGCAACGCGAGCAGCCCGCCCCACCAGGTTTTGACGGCGCCGAAGGCTGCCATCACCGCCACGAACACCGCACAGGACAAGACGATGCGAAAGAGGAGGAACAGCACCTGACCGGCGACGATGTCTGCCACCCGCAGCGGGCTCGCCGCCATCGAGAAGTAGAAGCGCTGCCACTTGAAGCCCGACATCACCGGGTACGTCGCCTCGCCCACGGCGGTGAGCATCGCGGTCGTGGCGAGCAGACCGGGGGCGATGTAGGCGAGGTAGCTGCTCCCGCCGAGCTCCTGGGCACCAGCGTTGTCGTCGACGAAGCCACCGAGCCCGATTCCCATCGCCGCCAGGTAGAGGAACGGCATCAAGAAGCTCGTGATCACCGAGCCCCGCCAGGTACGTCGGTAGACGGTCGCCCAGTAGTCGCCGAGGCGAGGCAGCAACCGCGGAACGAAGTCGCGGACGGACAGGCGACGCGACACCCTCGAAGCGCCTCGAGACGCCGGGCTGCGGGCGAGGACCGGAGCCATCTCAGTCGACCAGCGTGCGGCCGGTCAGCCGCAGGAAGACGTCTTCGAGGGTGGCCCGGCGCACCAGCGACGACAGCGGGTGCAGACCTCGGTCGTTGACCGTCTGCGACGCCGCTTCACCGTCGTCGGTGTAGAGCAGCAGCCGGTCCGGCAACGCCTCGACCCGGGTGGCCAGATCGGCGACCTTGTCGACCATCGCCTCGTTCTCGCCGACACCGAAGCGCAGCTCGAGAACCTCACGGGTCGCGTGTTCGGCGATCAGCTGGAGCGGTGACCCGTGTGCAACGATGACGCCCTTGTCCATCACGACGAGTCGGTCGCACAGCTGCTCGGCCTCGTCCATGTAGTGCGTCGTCAACACCAAGGTGACTCCCTGCTGCTTGAGCCGAAACAAGCGGTCCCACAGCTGGTGGCGTGCCTGCGGGTCGAGACCGGTGGTCGGCTCGTCGAGCAGCAGCAGGTCTGGATCGTTGATCAGTGACCGGGCGATCGTCAGCCGGCGCTTCATACCGCCGGAGAGATCCTCGACCTTGTCGCCGGACCGGTCGGTGAGCTGGACGAAGTCGAGCAGGTCACGCGCGCGCTCAGTCGCCTCGCGCCGGCCCAGCCCGAAATACCGGCCGTAGACGACCAGGTTCTCGAGCACGCTGAGCTCGTTGTCGAGCGTGTCTTCCTGAGGGCAGACACCGAGGCGGGCCCGGATCTCCGACCCCTGGGTGGCTGGATCCATGCCAAGGATGGTCAGCGAGCCCTGGGTGACCGGCGACACCGCCCCGATCATCCGCATGGCCGAGGACTTGCCGGCACCGTTGGGACCGAGGAACCCGAACGCCTCTCCCTTGCGCACCTCGACGTCGATGCCCTTGACCGCCTCGACCGCGCCGCCGGACGCGGAGCCGTAGGACTTGCGCAGCCCCCGTGCGACCACCATCGGTGGGGCGCTGTGGTCCGGCGCGGCAGTCTCGTCCAGAGCAGTCTTGTCGAGAGCAGTCTCGGAGGCGGCGCCTGGGTGCTCGGCAGTCACAGCACCCGACATTAGTCAACGACTCCGACAGTCCCCAACCGGTTTCCGACGGCCCGACGCCCGCGATCAACCGCCGTGCCAGGATGACGGCGTGAGTCGATCGTGGAAGCTGAGCGCCGCAGCGGCCGGGGCCGGGGCCGTCTACCTCGGCCTGGTGACCGGCGCCGTCCCCGTCAACCTCGGCATCGGGAGGACGATCCGGCCCCTCGGCCCCTTGAGCGTCGACATCGCGGCCCCACGCGACACGGTCTTCGACGTGATCAGCGCACCGTACGGCGTCCGGGCGCCGCGGGCGATGCAGGAGAAGATCTCCGTGCTGGAGCGCGGCACGGACATGGTGCTGGCCGCTCACTACACACCCATCCGCGGTGGGCTTCGCGCCACGACGGTCGAGACGGTGCGCTTCAGCCGCCCGGACCGGGTCGACTTCCGGCTCGTCCGTGGGCCGGTGCCCGAGGTGGTCGAGACGTTCTGGCTTCGTGAGCAGGGCACCGGCACGG
>JACCVA010000248.1 GCA_013698435.1 Nocardioidaceae bacterium
CCCCTCGACGTGGTCGCGCAGCGCGTCGACCAGCTCCTCCAGACCGCCCCCACCGAGAACCACGTCCAGCAGAGCCTGGTGCACCTGCTCGCCCTGCTCCACGACCGGGGCACGCTGCTCGAGGACGCCGGACATGATGGCGGTGAGGAGGTCGTCGAACGCCACCTGGTCCGGCAGCAGCAACAATGGCAGCCCGCGCCGATCCGCTTCAGCGATCATCGCCGGCGGCAGCTCGTCGAGGTAGCGGCGCAGCTTCACCCCGAGCGCGGCGACCTGCGCGTCGTCGAGGTTGCTCACCAGGCTCGCCAACCCGCCCGGCACCTCGCGCAGCGGGTAGCCGGTGGTAAGCAGCAGCTCGTGCGGCTTCACCCAGTCGACGATGTCGGGAACTTCCATCACGTTGGCGCGACGCACCACCCGGTCGAGTCCCACCCCGCCGGCGACGACGTGGGCCCCGGCGAAGGCCGGATGCGCGAGCAGGTCTCGGACCCGAAGCGACGGGCGCTCTGACAACTCACCCTCAGATCCCCCCGGATCGTTGGCATAACTGCCCATGCATGGGAACCTAGCGCAGCAGTCAGAGTCGCTGCCACTGCCCACGCACGTCCCCTGACGGCGAAGGAGTCATGTGTCTCATCCCGTGGGAGTCGTGGCCAGCCATGCGCTCGTCGCGCTGGTCGACGGCCCCCGTCAGCCGCTGCGCATCCTGCACCGTGGTCGGCTTTCCTGGCAGCTCGCGGACGTCCGTGGCCAGGTCGTCTGCTGTGTCACGTTCCCTGGCGCACTGCGGCTTCCGCACGCGTTGGCCGTCGACGCACCGCTCGACCCGACGTCGCCGCTGGAGGTGGGCGCCGGCGCGATGGTCTCCGGAGCCACCCGGCTCACCGTCACCCGGTGGTGGCAGCCGCCGCAGCCACAGTGGCCGAGGCTGCGCGCCCACGTCCACGAACCAACGGCCCGTCAGGCTGTCGGCACCTGGCGAGGACGGCTCGGGCACGGTCGCGGCCTCACGCCGTACGCCGACGACGTCCTGCTGGGTTCGCTCGTGACGCTGATCGCGGCTGGGCATCCGCTGGCAGCACGCTGGTCGGCCGACGTCGCTTCGGCCCCGCTCGAGGACCTGACCACGGCGGCCTCCGCCGGCCTGCTGCGCCAGGCCACCCGCGGGCTGTGCCTGGACCAGCTGGCGGCCGTGCTCGCCGCCCGCGCGAACGGTGAGGAGCATGCTGTCCGCGACGCCGAGCAAGCTCTGCTCGCCGTGGGAAGCAGCTCCGGGGCCGGTCTGCTGGCCGGTGTCCGGCAGCTCCTGGGACAAACCACGTCGACACCCGCCGGCAAGGGCGTGGCCGCGTGACGCGCACGGTCGAGGTCCGCTCCGGGGCTTACCGCGACTCGGTCGGTCTGATGCAGATCAGCACGCAGCTACGCACGTTGCCAGGCGTCGAGGCCGCGTTGGTGGCGATGGCGACCGAGCTCAACGTCGAGCTCCTCGACTCGATGGGCTTCGACCGCCCCGCCTCGACCTCACCCAACGACATGCTGGTCGCCATCGAGGCAGCCGACGACGATGCAGTGGCCGAGGCGCTGCGCGTGCTGGAGGCCGCGCTGACGGCCGCACCGGCGCCCGGCGGCGAGGGCGCGACCGACGTCGCGCCACCAACCGTCCTGGCAGCAGCGCGCCGGTCCCCCGCCCGGCTGGCACTCATCAGCACACCCGGCGCGGTGGCGGCGATCGACGCCGCCGACGCGCTGGGCGCCGGGCTCGACGTGATGGTCTTCAGCGACAACGTGGCGGTTGAGCACGAGATAGCACTGAAGGAGATGGCGGCAGACAACGGGCTGCTGGTGATGGGGCCGGACTGCGGGACCGCGGTGATAGACGGCATCGGGCTCGGCTTCGCCAACGTCGTCCGCCCCGGCCCGGTCGCCATCGTCGCCGCGTCGGGCACCGGCGCGCAGCACCTGATGGCCCTCCTCGACGGAGCCGGTGTCGGCGTCACGCACTGTGTCGGAGTTGGTGGCCGCGACCTGTCCGACCAGGTGCGAGGGCGCTCGACGCTGGCTGCCCTCGACCGGCTGGACGCCGACGACTCCGTCACCACCATCGTCGTCGTCTCCAAACCCCCCGCCGACGACGTCGCCGACCTCGTCACCGCGCATGCCGACGGTCTGCGTACGCCGACGGTGCTCGGCTATCTCGGTCCCGGACGCCCCGACATCACCGCGACCGCCCAGCGGGTGGTCGAGGCGACCGGCGCCACGTGGCAGCAGCCGCGTCGCTGGGGCGGCGACGCGCCGCTGCCGCGCGACGGCGACCTGCGCGGACTCTTCACCGGTGGCACGCTCTGCGACGAGGCCATGCTCATCGCAACGCAACAACTGGGTCCGCTCGCCTCCAACATCCCGCTGGCCGGTGGCACCAGGCTCGACGCCGACCTGGCGTCGCAAGGGCACACGTTCATCGACTTCGGGGACGACCAGCTCACGGTGGGACGTCCGCACCCGATGATCGACCCGACGCTGCGGCTCGAGCGCCTCGCCGTCGAGGTGGCAGACCCCTCGTGCGCCGTCGTCATGCTCGACGTGGTGCTCGGGCACGGAGCGCACACCGACCAGGCAACCGACCTGGCGGCGGCCATCCGCGACGCCGACACACCGGTCGTGGTGTCGCTGGTCGGGACACGCGACGACCCGCAGGGCATCGAGGCGCAAGCGCAGACGCTTGCCGGCGCCGGCGCCATCGTGCATGCGTCGAACGCTGCCGCCACCCGAGAGGCGCTCAGCCTCCTCGGCCAGCACGCACACAAGGACATGCCGTGACCACCACCCCGACCGGCGACCTGACGGTGGTCACGGCCGGCGCCGCGATGTTCGCCGACACCCTGCGGTCGCAGGGTGTCGCCACGACCGAGGTCTCGTGGCTGCCGCCCGTCGCCGGCAGCGAAGGCGCTCTCACGTCGGTCATGCTCGACCGACGCCGCACAGCGGCCAACGCACAGGCGCTCGACGCGATGACGGCGGCCGGTGCGTCGCTGGTCGACGTACGCCCCGCGCGCGACGCACTCGGCCTCGACGCCGGGCACTTCCTGCACGCCGGGCCGCCGATCGACTGGGAGCGGATGTCAGGGCCCTTGCGAGGTGCACTGGTCGGGGCCGTCGTCTACGAAGGGCTCGTGGAGACTCCCGAGCAGGCCGAGCGGCGGCTGGCCGCCGGCGACTTCTCGTTCGAGCCCGCCCACCACCTCGGGGCGGTCGGGCCGATGGCAGGCGTCGTGTCGCCGTCGATGTGGATGTTCGAGCTCCACGACGACGTCCACGACCGGCGCTCCTGGTGCTCGCTCAACGAGGGTCTCGGAAAGGTGCTGCGCTACGGCGCCTACTCCCCTGACGTGATCGACCGGCTGCGCTGGATGGGCGACGTGCTCGGGCCCGCCCTACAGACCGCGACCCGCTCCGCCGGGCCGATCGACGTCCTCGCGATCGTCGCGCAGATGATCCAGATGGGCGACGAGGGCCACAACCGCAACCGGGCGGGCACGCTGATGCTGCTCAAGGAGTGGCTGCCGGCACTGATCAGGTCCGGGCTGCCGACCGACGACGTCGCGGCCGTGGTCGAGTTCGTCTCCGGCAACGACCACTTCTTCCTCAACGTGGTCATGCCCGCCTGCAAGCTGATGACGGTGGCGGGCAACGGCGTGCCGGGCTCGACGGTCGTGACCACGATGGCGCGCAACGGCACCGACTTCGGCATTCAGGTGTCCGGTCTCGGTGACCGCTGGTTCACCGGTCCCGCACAGGTCGCCGAGGGCCTCTACCTCGCGAACTTCGGTCCCGACGACGCGAACCCCGACATCGGTGACTCCGCCATCACCGAGACAGCGGGGATCGGCGGGTTCGCGATGGCGACCGCCCCTGCCATCGTGCGGTTCGTCGGCGGAACCGTCGCGGACGCACTGGCCACCACACGCCGGATGTACGACCTGTGCGTGGGTGAGAACCGGCGTTGGGCGCTGCCGATCATGGACTTTCGGGGTACGCCGACCGGCATCGACGCCACGTCGGTGCTGCGGACCGGGCAGCTGCCGCAGATCAACACCGGCATGGCGGGCCGGGTGGCGGGGGTCGGCCAGGTCGGCGCGGGCCTCGTGTCACCGCCGATGGAGTGCTTCGAGGCCGCCGTCGAGGGGCTTGCCGAGGCGGTGCCCCCGACCGCGTGAAGGTCGCAGCTCACTCGTCGCGTTCGGTGCGGGTGCACTCGGCGATGAGCGCGGCCAGCTCGCGCGCGGACCGGCGAGCCCGCGCCCCATCGGCGTACTGGATCGCCATCACCACGACGGTGTCGCCGTCGGCCAGGTCGAGAAGCGCCCACGGCCGGTTGGCGTTGAACGACACCCGGACGAGCTCCGCCCAGGCGAACCTGCGGGTCTTGAAGCCGTTGACGATCGTCAAGCCGCGAGAGTCGGCACGGGCGGAGGTCCGAAACAGGGCGTAGAGGACCACGACCATCGCCGCGAAGAACGCGATCAACGTGACCCGCTGCAGCGCAGAGAACCGGTCCTGCACCGACGCAGGCAACATCAGCCAGAAGAAGACCATGGTTGCCACCAGCACGACCGCGGCGACGGCGGCCATGACTCGCGCCCCGAGCGGGCGCCAGGTGCGGGGCAGGGTCGTCCGGGGGGCATCCTCAGAGCCGGCAGGCATGGATGTCGGTCACCAAGATTCCGCGGGCGCCAAGGTCGTACAGCTGGTCCATGACGGCGTGGGCGTGGCCGCGCGGAACCATCGACCGCACCGCGACCCAACCGTCGCGCTGCAGCGGCGACACCGTGGGCGACTCGATACCGGGCGTGATCGCGCAGGCTGTCTCGACGTAGCGGGTCTCGATGTCGTAGTCCATCATCACGTAGCTGCGCGCAACGAGGACGCCGCGGACGCGGCGTGAGAAGACGTCGTAACCGTCCGGGTCGCCAGTCCCGGCCCGAGTGATGAGGATGGCCTCAGAGCTCAGGATCGGCTCGCCGAACGTCTCCAGCCCCGCCTGCTGCATCGTCGACCCGGTCTCGACGACGTCGGCGATCACGTCGGCGACCCCGAGGCGTACCGCGGTCTCGACCGCTCCGTCGAGACGGATCACGTCCGCGGTGACCATCCGCTCCTTGAGGTGGTCCTCCACCACCCCTGCGTACGACGTCGCGATCCGTCGACCGGCCAGGTCGTCGACGGTGAGCTCGGCGCCCACCGGCGCCGCGAAGAACAGCCGTGACTGGCCGAAGCCGAGCTCTTGGCGCTCCTGCACGGCGGCCCGCGAGTCGAGCACCAGGTCGCGTCCGGTCAGCCCGATGTCGAGCGTGCCACCTCCGACGTACACCGCGATGTCACGTGGGCGAAGGAAGAAGAACTCGACACCATTGGCGGCGTCGGCGACGACGAGGTCCTTGGAGTCGCGCCGCTGCCGGTACCCGGCCTCACGCAGCAGGTCGCTGGCGGCAGCGGCCAGCGAGCCCTTGTTCGGAACGGCGATCTTCAGCATGGCGGTGGCCTCGTCACAGGTGAGCGTAGACGTCATCGAGCGTCAGGCCGCGGGCGAGCATCAGCACCTGCGCGTGGTACAGCAGCTGGCTGAGCTCCTCGGCGACCCGGTCGTCGGACTCGTGCTCGGCCGCCATCCACGACTCGGCAGCCTCCTCGAGAAGCTTCTTGCCGATCGCGTGCACACCGGCATCGACAGCCGCCACCGTGCCCGAGCCGTCGGCGCGGCTGCTGACCTTGGCGCTGAGCTCCGCGAACAGCTGATCGAACGTCTTCATCGCGCCCAGCCTAATGGGAAGCCGGTAGCGAGTCCGCGCGTCGTGTCAGGCCCCGACCATCTCCGTTTGCGGGTCGGCCAGCGGCTCCTCGCGGGCGATCCGGCGCCAGGCGAAGAAGCCGTAGATGACGAGCACGCCGTAGACGCCGTAAAGCGCCGCCGACGGGTAGAGCTTGAAGTAGATAAGCTCCGGCACACCGACGAGGTCGACGGCGATCCAGCACAGCCAGAAGTCGACCCAGCCGCGGGCCATCGCGTAGGTCGCCAGGATCGAGCCGACGAAGATCCAGGAGTCGGCCAGGAAGTACCAGGTCGGCACCGGGAACAGCGTGCCGATCGCTTGGAAGGCGAAGAACAAGACCACGACGCCGACGGCCGCTGCGCCGAGGTACGCCGCTCGCTCCCGCCCGGTGGCCCATCGCGGCGACACCGCCGCCTGCTCCGTCCCGGCGTGCTCGCGTTTCGCCTGCTGCCAGCGTTGCCATCCGTAGATGCTGACGGCGATGAAGAATATCTGCCGGCCTGCCTGCCCCAGCAGCGGGACAGCCTCCCCGTTGACGGCCGTGCCGATGAAGACCGTGAACAGGAGCACGTTCCCGACGATGCCGACCGGCCACGCCCAGACGCGCCGCTTGAGCCCACCGATGGCCGACGCGAAGCCGAAGGCGTTCCCGATGATCTCGCGCCAGCTGATGTCGTGGCCGGCGATGGTCAGGTGGGCGTCATAAACGGTCTGGAAGACACTCATACGGGGTTCCTCGGGTCGTCGGTCTTGTGGCGATCGCGACTCCGGGGCCCTGTCTTCGACGTGCGACGCCCGGTGAAGGGTCGGCCCGGGCGGCGCCTGCTGGCGTCGTCACCGTGCCGTGCCGCCTCAGCGACGACGTCACACGTCCGCGTGCATCCTCCCATCCGGACTTTCACCGTCGGTGCCGGAGTTTCACCGGCTCAACCGATCCCATGAAGGCGATCGGGTCGCGGACTGTCACCGCCGGCTCGGAATTTCACCGACCCCGGAGCACGCGAGCGTTGTTTCACTCGTTGGGGCTCAGTATGACACCGCCGCGCTTGCTAGCTGAACCCACGTCTGCTGCGTGGGACGCCGAGCGACTCAGACGCCCGGACTGCTCGCCTTCTCGGCCAGGTCGCGGAGCCTGGCGACGGCGGCATCCGGGTCGTCGGCGCCGAACACTGCCGATCCCGCCACGAAGCAGTCCGCCCCTGCTGCCGCGGCCCGCTCGATCGTCTCGGCGGACACACCCCCGTCGAGCTGGAGCCACACGTCGCCGCCGCGCTTGTCCAGCAGGCGTCGGGCGCGCTCGATCTTCGGCAGACACAGGTCGAGGAACTCTTGCCCCCCGAAGCCGGGCTCGACGGTCATGATCAGCACCAGGTCGACCTCACCGAGGATGTCCGTGTAAGGCTCGATCGGTGTCGCCGGCTTCAGCGCCATCCCGGCCCGTGCGCCCATCCCCCGCAGCTCGCGCGCCAGCCGCACCGGTGCGTGGCAGGCCTCCACGTGGAACGTGACGCTGGCCGCGCCTGCCTCGACGTACGCCGGCGCCCAGCGGTCGGGGTCCTCGATCATCAGGTGGCAGTCCA
>JACCVA010000253.1 GCA_013698435.1 Nocardioidaceae bacterium
CGACACCGATAGGTAGGTCCTGGATCACGTTGAGGTCGCCGCTCGCGGCCTGCAGCTGCCCGTCGAGCAGCCACTGCAGCCAGCAGTAGAAGTCCACCCGTTGAGCGTGGTCCGTGACGAACGCAGCCACGTCTCCACCGGCGGGGCTCTGCAAGCCGGGCGGCCACGTCCGCCAGTCCGGGCCGTACTTCTCCGCCAGCACGCACCAGGTCGCGAACTCCTCCAGCGTCTGTTCCTGTGCCGTCCGCCAGGTCTCGAACGCCTCGTCCGCACTCGTGGCGTCGAAGATCGCGGCCAGGGCGTCCCGCTTCCGCCGCCAGGCCTGGTCGCGGTCCAACGGTGTGTGTTGGTCGTACGCCGTCGCCGGGCCCGCCCAACGCGTCAGGTCGACGGCGTCGGCCCCTGGCACGTCCTCGACCCGCAGGTAGATCGGATGGCGAAAGCGCCGGGTCGCCGGCAGGTACGGACTCTCCTCCTGCGGCAGCGTTGGCGCCACCGCGTGCAGCGGGTTGATCAGCAGGAAGCCGGCGCCGAGTCTCTCGGCCCACACCCGGATACTGCGAAGGTCGCCGAGATCGCCGACGCCCCAGCTGTCGCGAGACCGGGCCGCGTACAGCTGCACGGTCCAGCCCCAGGCGCGCCAGTTCTGGGGAAGCCAGCAGCGGCCGGGCGACACGATCAGCAACCGCTCGCGCCCGTCCGACGTGCGCAACCGGTGGTATCCCAGCGCGAAGTCGTGGGGGAGTGCATCCGTGACCTGACACGTGCGGCCGTCCTCGCAGTCGACCTCGACGCGCCCCAGTCCCAGCTCACTGCCGGGGCGGGTGACGATCGGCGCGGTGTCGTCGAGGTCCCCGGGTGGGGTGCCGATCGCCTCGCGCAGCCGCAGCACCGTCTCGTCGGACACCGCAACGGTGCGGTCCTGCGCGTCCACCCAGTGGTGGTGGATGCCCCATGCGTCGGGGGCCAACAGGTCGTGGTCCGGAGAGGTCACGGGTCGATCATGCCTGGAGTCCACGCCGCGCGTGGTCTCTGCGTCGAGCCGTCCGGCTCACGATCAGCGCGGCCACGAAACCTCCGAGGGTGCCGAGCGCCTCGTCACCCAAGGTGTCCTCGTACGCCGTGTCAAGCTCGGTGCCCTGCCGGATGAACGAGTACCACTCACCGAGCTCCCATCCGACGGCCAGCACGGCGCCGAGGCCCGTCACCGCGAGCACCAGAGCCCAGCGCGGGGACACCCCACCTCGGATCACCAGCAGTCCGAAACCCCAGCACAGCAGGATCCAGTTGAAGAAGTGGTTCGCGTCGTCCCACCACAGCAACGTGTCGTAGAAGTCGAGGGTGTTGCCGGTGACGTCGATGAGGAACGGCGCCATGATCAGCGCGAAACCGGTCCATGGCATGGGATGCGTCGATCGGCGGCGCCGGCGTACGAGGAACCAGACGGCCGGAGTAATCAACATCATCAGCGGATAGGCGATCAGGCGCGCTCCGAACGCCTTGCCATCGAACTGCGGCAGGCCGGGCACGAACGTCGCCACCGCGAGCTGTCCGACCGTCGCCAAGAACACCACGGTCGCCCACAGCATGCCGATGCGGGCCGACCGCCCATCGGCACGTCGCACGGCGGCGTCAGGTGGGGCGCTTCGTTCGAGCTCTGTCGGTGCGGACATGTCCGTCAGTGTGACCGAGGCGTCGGCTCGTTGGCGACGGTTTCGCCGCACGCACCAGCGTGTCCATGCTCACAGGCACACCTCCGAGCTCAGAAGTCGAACAGCTCCCCGAGGAAGGACTCCTTGCGCTTCTTCTTGTACGACGAGGACCGTTGCTGCTGGTCGTACGAGCCGTGCTGCTCATCGCCATGGTCGCCGGGGCGCGGCACCGCAACGTCGGGGGCGCGGTCGATGATCTTGTCGAGCTCGCCCCGGTCGAGCCAGATGCCGCGGCAGCGGGGGCAGTAGTCGATCTCGACGCCTTGCCGTTCGGTCATCTGCAGGACGGCGTGGTCAACGGGACACTCCACGATCTCGACTCTAGGTCATAGCCGTGAAGCGGCACAGCACCGAGACATCAGAGATCCACGTGTGCGGGTGCTGCAGATACAGTCGCCCTCGACCCGAACCCGCGAGAAAGGGCTGGTCAGTGACCGGCACGGACACCGACCGCCGACGGCAGCGACCCCGCAGTCCGGCCCCAAGACGACCTCTACGGGCATGTCAACGGGGGCTGGCTACGGACAGCCGAGATCCCGGCCGACCTGCCGACTGCCGGCGGCTTCGTCGACCTCCACCTCGAGGCAGAGGGCCAGGTGGCCCAGATCCTGCGGGAGGCGGCCGATCGGTCTCAGCGCGGTGAGACCGGTGCCGGCTCACACGAGCAGAAGATCGGCGACCTGTTCGCCAGCTTCATGGACGAGGACACCGTCGAGGCGTTGGGCGCCCGGCCGGTGCTCGCCGACCTTGCTGCGATCGAAGCGGTGACCGACACCAGCGCGTTGGTGCAGCTGCTCGGACGACTGGAGCGCGGCGGTGTCGGTGGGGCCGTCGGCAGCCACGTGGAGACTGACGACCGCAACTCGGACCGTTACGTCGTCAACGTGCGCCAAGGGGGGCTGGGTCTGCCCGACGAGTCCTACTACCGCGACGAGACCTTCGCCGAGGTGCGAGACACGTACGTCGACCACATCGCCGCCATGCTGTGCCTCGTCGGCCGCACGAAGACCGAAGCGGAGGAGGAGGCCAGGCGCGTGATGAGGCTCGAGTCCCGGCTGGCCGCAGGGCACTGGGACAAGGTGCAGTCGCGCGACGTCGTCAAGACCTACAACCTGATGAGCCGCGACGAGCTCGCCGCCGCCGCCCCGGCTTTCGACTGGGAGTCGTGGACGGCCGGGCTGCAGGCGCCCGCATCCGCATTCGCAGAGGTGGTGGTTCGCCAACCGCCGTACCTCGCCACGCTGTCGCAGGCGATCGAGGAGGTCAGCCTCGACGACTGGAGGATCTGGCTGAGCTGGCACGTGGTGCACGCGGCCGCGCCCCACCTGAGCGGCGACTTCGTGCGGGAGAACTTCGACTTCTACGGCCGCACGCTCTCAGGTGCGGAGCAGATCCGGGAGCGTTGGAAGCGCGGAGTGGCACTGGTCGACGCCGCCATGGGGTTCGCCGTCGGGGAGGTCTACGTCGCACACCATTTCCCGCCGGAGTCGAAAGCCGCCATGGACGGGCTGGTGGACAACCTCGTCGAGGCATACCGCGTTGCCATCGACAAGCTCGACTGGATGGGGCCGCAGACGCGGCAGCGTGCGCTCGAGAAGTTGTCGACGTTCACCCCGAAGATCGGCTACCCGCAAAGGTGGCGCGAATACTCGGCTCTCACGATCGAGCGCAACGACCTGATCGGCAACGTGCGACGCGCCGACGCCTTCGAGACCGACCGCCAGTTGGGCAAGATCGGTCAGCCGGTGGACCGCGACGAGTGGTTGAGGAGCCCGCAGATGGTCAACGCCTACTACAACCCGGGGACCAACGAGATCTGCTTCCCCGCGGCCATTCTGCGGCCGCCGTTCTTCGCCGTCGATGCCGACCCGGCGACAAACTACGGCGGCATCGGAGCGGTGATCGGACATGAGATCGGTCATGGCTTCGACGACCAGGGGTCGCAGTACGACGGCGCCGGCAACCTCACGGACTGGTGGGCCGAGGACGACCGAGTCCGCTTCACCGAGCGCGCCGACAAGCTGATCGCCCAGTACAGCGAGCTCGAGCCCCGTGACCTGCCCGGCCAGAAGGTCAACGGCGCGATGACCGTCGGAGAGAACATCGGTGACCTCGGCGGGCTCACCATCGGTCTGCGGGCCTACGAGATCAGCCTGGAAGGTGAGCCCGCACCCGTCGTGGACGGGCTGACGGGTCAGCAGCGGCTGTTCCGCAGCTGGGCGCGGATCTGGCGCAGCAAGCGACGCAAGGAGTACGAGACTCAGCTGCTCTCGATCGACGTCCACTCGCCCCCTGAGCTCCGTGCCAACATCGCCAGCAACCTCGACGAGTTCCACCAGGCGTTCGGCACTCAGCCAGGCGACGGGATGTGGCTCGAGCCAGAAGACCGCGTCCGCATCTGGTGACCAGCCGACCCAGCTCAATGCGCGCCAACGTCGCCTCAATCGAGCATGGCCTCGATCGTCGCGCTGATGGCCGGGTCGTCGGGGGCGACGCCCGGACGGTAGCGAGCCATGACCCTTCCGTCGGTGTCGACGAGGAACTTCTCGAAGTTCCACTGCACGTCCGCGCCCTCACCGTCGTCGTCGGCGGCAGCAGCGGTCAGCAACTCGTAGACAAGATGGCGATGGGCACCGTTGACGTCCACCTTCTCGGTCATCGGAAACGTCACGCCGTACGTCGAGGAGCAGAACGCGGCGATCTCGTCAGCGGTGCCCGGCTCCTGGCCGCCGAACTGGTTGCTAGGCACCCCCACCACGGTGAAGCCACGGTCGGCGTACCTCTCGTGCAGCTCCTCCAGAGCCGTGTACTGCGGGGTGAGCCCACAGCGCGACGCCACGTTGACGACGAGGGCGACGCGGTCGCCGGTCACCTCGCCGAGGGTGGCAGGCGTGCCGTCCAAGCGGTTGATCGGAACGTCGAGGAGGCTCATGGGTCACCTTCTCATCACAGCCCCGACAGGTGGACGGTGGACGGGGCACGTCGACGTCAGCGCGCCTTGCGCTGCTGGCGTGTGGCGCGCCGTGCCTCAGCGCGGCGGCGCTTCTCCTCGGCGTCCAGCCGGTCGGCCTCCTCGAGCGTCGGTGCTGTGCCGCCGTACGCCCGTGGCACCCACCAGGCACCGTCCTCGTGGTCGGTGTACTCCCGGATGGTTCGGTCCAACATGTCGGCCATCTGGCTGCGCAAACGTGCTGTCTGTGCGACGGCGTTGTCCTTCGTCGTCACCGTGAGCGGTTCACCGACCGTGAGCGACAGCGTCTTGCCGCGGGAGAAGTCGCGCGGGTGGTCCTTCGTGTACATGCGCTGCGTGCCCCACAGGATCAGGGGGATGATCGGGACGCCCGCCTCGGCGGCGAGCCTTACGGTGCCGGTCTTGAACGCCTTGAGCTCGAAGCTGCGGCTGATCGTCGCCTCGGGAAACACACCGACGACCTCGCCGTCCGCCAGGTAGTCGAGCGTGGTCTGGAAGGATCCGGTGCCGTCTTCCCGGTCGACCTGGATGTGGTGCAGCGATCGCATCAGCGGACCGGGGTACTTGTGGTCGAAGAGCTCACGCTTCGCCATGAAACGCACCAGCCGCTTGGCGCGTTGGGTGGCGAAGCCGCCGAAGATGAAGTCGACGTAGCTGATGTGGTTGACGGCGAGCACGGCTCCACCACTGCTCGGGACGTGCTCGTCCCCGGTGATCTCGAACGTCAGGTCGAGCAGCTTGAAGGCCGTCTTGGCCGCCACGATGATCGGCGGGTAGGTAAGGTCGCGCACGGGCTCACCGTAACCGACCTGGTGTGGTGGCGGCGGTGCCGTTACTCCTCGGAGTCACCCTCGATGACGACGACGTCGTAGTGCTCGTCAAGGCGGACGTCGACCGTGCTGCCGTCCGTCCTGGTGATCTCCACCTCCCAGGTAGCGCCGTTCTCGGAGTCGCGCTCAACCGAGTTGGCGGTGCCCCCGTCGGTTGCCTTGAGGGCGGCCGCCGTCGCCTTGTCCGCAGATGCGCCAGAAACGGTCGCGTCACCGTCGTCGGACTGCGAGCTGGCGATGGCCGCACCACCGCCGGCGACGCTGACAGTGAGCCCGGCGGCGACAGCCACTCCAGCGATCTTCTTGTTCATTGCTTCTCCTAGCTTGGTCCCGGCCCTCGCAGGGGGGCGCCGAGGTGACGGTGCCGAGGGCCGGGTGAAGCGTCAGCATCGACCATCATCCCTGAAGCCACCCTGAATGCGGAGAGGCAGGGTCAGGGTTCAGGAGCGCTTCAGGCGGCCTTCAGGGTCGTCGTGCCACTCTGACCGGGTGCGCATCCTGGTGGTCGAGGACGACCCGTTCGTCGCCAGAGCCGTACGCCGGGGCCTCGAGGCAGAAGGGTTCGCGGTCGACGTAGGGCTGGACGGTGACGAAGGGCTCTGGCTCGCCACCGAGAACGACTACGACGCCATCGTGTCCGACATCATGCTGCCCGGACTCAGCGGGTACGAGCTGTGCCGACGGCTTCGCGAGGCCGACAACTGGGCGCCGATCTTGATGATCTCCGCCAAGGACGGCGAGCTCGACGAGGCGACTGCGCTCGACACAGGTGCGGACGACTTCTTGGCCAAGCCGTTCTCGTACGTCGTGCTGGTGGCCAGACTGCGTGCGCTGCTGCGGCGTGCTGGTGGCGCCAGGCCGACCGTCTTGACGGCGGGCGATCTCACCCTTGACCCTGCGACCCATCAAGTTGCCCGCAACGGCACGGCGATCTCTCTCACCGCGCGGCAGTTCTCACTGCTGGAGTTCCTGATGAGGCGCCAAGGCGAGGTGTTGTCGAAACGCGAGATCCTCGGTCACGTCTGGGACTTCGCGTTCGAGGGTGACCCGAACATCGTCGAGGTCTACGTGAGCCAGCTGCGCCGCAGGATCGACGAGCCGTTCGCGCGGACCAGCCTCCGGACCGTGCGCGGTGCGGGGTACCTCCTCGGGTCAGAGGACGCGTGAAGGCGCCCGACCTCGGCATCGCATTCGGCCGGCTGTCGGTGCGGGCCAGGACGACGCTGCTGGCTGCAGCCGTTGTGCTCGCCGCCCTGGTGGGTGGGGCATCGCTGTTGTCGGACACTCTCGACGGTGCGCTCGAGCGCGAGCGCGACCGGGCGGTGGTCGCGCGGGCTCGAGACGTGGCCGTGCTCGCCCAGCAGGACGCGTTGCCCAAACAGCTGTCGGTGACCCCCGACGAGGACTTCGTGCAGGTCGTGAGCGGCGACGGCACGGTGGTAGCCGGGACGGCCGGGCGCCCCAGCCGGCCGCCGGCTGCAAGTTTCACGCCGTCCGGAGCCGGGCCCGACGTACGCCGAGTCGACCACATCCCTGACGGCTCGGAGTTCGAGGACTACCGGGTAGCCGCCCTGCGGGTCGAGTCCCCTGACGGTCCCGTCACCGTTTACGCCGGCTATGCCGTCGAGTCGATCACCGAGAGTCAGCGTGCCGTCCGCCGCGCCTTGTGGCAGGGCATCCCGGCGCTCGTTCTGCTGTTGCTGGTGGGCACGTGGCTGCTCGTCGGCAGGGCGCTGGGGCCGGTCGCGGCGATCCGCAAGAAGGTGGACGACATCTCATTGCACGCCCTCGACCGGCGGGTGCCCGAGCCGTCGTCGCAGGATGAAGTGCGCGCGCTCGCCGTCACCATGAACGCGATGCTCGACCGACTCGAGGCAGCGAGCAACCGCCAGCGCGACTTCGTGGCGGACGCCTCACACGAGCTACAGAGCCCGATTGCCGCACTACGCGCCCAGCTCGAGGTCTCGCTCGCGCACCCTGACGCGACCGACTGGCCGCAGACGGCGCGCTGGCTGCTCGAGGACACCGAACGGATGGAGCGGCTGGTCCGCGACCTCCTCTACCTGGCGCGTGCCGACAGCGGCCAGCTCACCGTCGACGGTGGTCAGGAGCTCGACCTCGACGACATCGTCCTCGAGGAGGCGTCCCGGCTGCGGGCCCGACTGTCGACGATCGCCCTCGACACCAGTCGAGTGTCGGCGGCGCCGTTTCGAGGCAGCCCCGACGCACTGACCCGGCTCGTGCGCAACCTGCTCGAGAACGCCGTCCGGTACGCCGCGTCCCGGGTCGACGTCACGCTCGGCGAAACTGCTGACCAGCGCATCCGTCTCGAGGTGTCCGACGACGGCCGAGGGGTCGCTCCGGCTGATCGGGCACGGATCTTCGAGCGGTTCATCCGACTCGAGCCCGACCGTGGTCGCGGCGACGGCGGGACGGGGCTCGGCCTGTCGATCTGCCGTGAGGTAGTGCACAGCCAGGGTGGGTCGATCCGCTTCGTCGACGTACCGCGTGGCGCCAAGGTCGTCGTCGAATGGCCGTCGATGGCCCGGATCGAAGCGGCCGGGTGACGCCGTCTGGTTCAGGCCGCCGACGACTGGCTGTCGAACACGGTGCCGAGCGAGATCTCGCGGAACGGCGACTCGCACGGTGGCCCGTCGGAGACGAGCAGGACCTGGTCGTCGAGGTCCATGACGACCGAGCTGCAGGTGAGCGACCGCAGCTCGGGAGGATCCTCGGGGTTGACGTGGCGGCAGAGTGCATAGGGATGCCCGAGGTGGTCCCGAAGGGCGTCAGCCATGTCCTCGGCAGTAAGGGCCTGGTCCGCCGCCCGCGCGGTGAGGAGCTGGCGCAGCCGGTAGTCGCGGAACAGCGACGACCCACCGATGTCGTAGATGGCGTCCACGACGTCGATGTCGGAGGCGAAGTGGTTGGCATGGATGAGCAGACCATCGGTCGGAAGCACCCGCCCGGTGGCGTTCGGTGCGATCTCGAGGTCGACGGCCACTCCGCCGGCCGTGCCGACGAGCAGGTTGATCGAGGCGCTGCGCGGTAGCGCCGTCACCTTGAGCGCAGGCGAGATGCCGTGCGGCTGGTCCAGCGCTGCCCGGATGAGGACGTGGTACGGCACACCACCGGGCGCACCGTCTCGGTCGCAGTGCAGCAGGTTGACGCACACACCGACGCCGGCCGAGTTGAGGCCGGTCTTCGCGAGCATCCCCGCCTCCGTGAGGCAGACGATCTCGTGCCCGCGTTCGTCGCGGGTGGCGAGCACGAGCGAGTACGGCTGCTGCGACGGGTACCAGTCCCAGTTCTGGGCCAGCAAGGTGTGCCCCGAGGCAGTTGTCTCCGGAAGCGCTGCGACTCCGGTGCACTCCGTCACCTGTGGACCTGCAGGGAGCATCAGCTCGGTGCGAGCGTTGAGCGCGTAGATGTCGCCCACTGCCACGTCGACCGCTTCGGCGAGCGCATCCAGGGTCGCCGCGATCCGGGGGGCGTGCTCGTGCGTCGTGATACGGAAGGCCTCACCGAGGCGCCGCGCCTGAGCGCTGTCGACCCCGACCGCCCGGAACTTCTCGCGGTAGTCGTCGAGGTTGCCCTCGATCAACCCGCGGGCCTGCTCGCCGTACGCGGCACCGATCTCAGCAGGGTCACCCTGTGCGACCAGTAATGGGAACGTCATAGGTCCGACCTTAGTGGCGGATCTGGCGGCTGACACAGCCTGGCTAGGCTGACCGGCATGCGGGCCTCACCGGATTCGGCGTCGAGCGAGGACCCCTATCTGCGTGCTCTCGACGCCGCGAATGCCTTGCGCGCAAGACAGTTCGGTAAACATGACGTGGTGCTGGTCCTCGGGTCAGGGTGGCTCAGTGTGCTCGATTCGTGGCCGGAGCCATTGGCCGGCATACCCATGAGTGACGTGCCCGGTTTCGTGGCACCGGTGGCGGAGGGACAGGGCCACGAGATTCGCTCGTATCACGTCGGCGGCATGCGGGTGCTGGTCTTGCTCGGTCGCACCCACCTCTACGAGGGACGCGGCGTGGGGCCGGTCGCGCACGGAGTGCGCACCGCAGCAGCGCTCGGCTGCCGCACTGCTGTGCTGACCAATGCCAACGGATCGCTGCGCGCCGACTGGGCCCCGGGCACCTGCGTCTTGGTGAGCGACCATCTCAATCTGTCCGCTGTATCGCCGCTGGTAGGGCCGCGGTTCGTCGACCTCACGTCGGCGTACACGCCGCGCCTGAGGGAGCACGCGAGGCGCATCCATCCTGAGTTCGCCGAGGGGATATACGCGATGCTGCCCGGACCGCACTACCAGACCCGCTGCGAGGGTGGGATGCTCGCGCACTGGGGCGCTGACGTCGTGGGGATGTCGACGGTCCTGGAGGTCATCGCCGCCCGGGAGCTTGATCTGGAGGTGCTCGCGCTCTCCCTGGTGGCCGTCGCCGAAGGGCTCGACACGGGCGTCGATCCGAGCCAGGTCGTCGAGATGGCGAGACAATCAGCGCGAGCACTGGGTCCGGTGCTCGCGGAGATCATCGGACAGCTGGAAGGACAGTCATGAGCGTCGACAGTTCATCGTCGTCCACGACGGCAGGCGGCGCGTCGAACGCGCTGTCGGTCGAGCGGAACGGGATCAACGTCATCTCGGAGGCCGAGCGCAAGGGGCACCCCCGCGACCTCTTCTGGCCCTGGTGCGCGGCCAACATCTCGGTGTTCGGCGTCTCCTACGGCTCGTTCGTGCTCGGCTTCGGCATCAACGGCTGGCAAGCGCTCGGTGCTGGCGCCGTCGGCGTCATCTTGTCGTTCCTGCTGGTCGGTCTCGTGTCGCTGGCGGGCCGCCGCGGCTCCGCACCCACCATGGTGCTGTCGCGGGCGGCGTTCGGAGTCCGCGGCAACTCTGTGCCGACCTTGGTGTCGTACCTGATCCTGGTCGGCTACGAGACCGCTCTGGTGGCGCTCGCGACCTTCGCGACCGCGACGGTCTTTGGCCGGCTGGGGTGGAGCGACGGCGACACCACCAAGATCCTCGCCTTCGTGGTCGTAGCTGCGGTCATCGTAGCCGGCGGTGTGCTCGGCTTCGATATGGTGATGCGGCTGCAGAAGTGGTTGACCGTTCTGCTCGTTGTCGTGACGGTTGCCTACATCGCCCTGACCGTCGACGAGATCTCGGGCTCCGCCCTGGGCGCCCTCCCGGCCGGCGACGTCAAGGCCGTCTTCGGTGCCTTCGTGGTGGTGGTCTCCGGGTTCGGGATCAGCTGGGTCAACTCCGCCGCCGACTACTCCCGCTACCTGCCCCGCAGAGCCTCCAGCCGAGGTGTCGTGGGGTGGACGACGTTCGGCGGCAGCGCCCCGTTGGTCGTGCTGGTGGCGTACGGCGTCCTGCTCGCCGGCTCCGACCCCAAGCTTTCGTCGGCGCTGGCAGCAGACCCTATCGGTGCGCTCACGCTGGCGCTGCCCGACTGGTTCCTGGTGCCCTTCGTCATCGTCGCAGTGGCGGGGCTGGTGTCAGGCGCGCTGCTCGACATCTATTCCTCAGGGCTCACTCTCCTGACGCTGGGGCTGCCGGTGCCGCGCTGGGCAGCGGCCGCCCTCGACGGCGTCATCATGGTCATCGGTACCATCTACATCGTCTGGTTTGCGGGGGACTTCCTGACGCCGTTCTTCGCGTTCCTGGTCACCCTCGCGGTGCCGATCGCGGCGTGGTGCGGAGTCTTCCTCGCCGACCTGTTGCTCCGGCGTCGCGACTACGACGACGGCGACCTCTTCGACCCCCGCGGGCGTTACGGCGCAGTCAACCCGCTGGCGCTGGGATCCATGGTCGTCTCGACCGTCATCGGCTGGGGGCTGGTCGTCAGCACCGCCGCCGACGGGTTCCCGCCTGAGGCGGCGGGGTTCGGCTGGCAGGGCTACCTGATCGAACCGTTCGGCCTCGGGCCCAAGCTCGAGGGACCGTGGACGTACGCCAACCTCGGTGTAGTGGTCGCACTCGTGCTGCCGTTCCTGGCCTACTTGCTGCTGGGACAACGGGCCGTCCGGCGGCAGGAGTCAGTCGCTGCGCACGAGCAGTCCATGACGGCGTGATCAAGGTCGACCTGTGGGGACCAGCGCGTGCCGGTGAGCACGCCGCCGAGGTCTACCAGATCTACGACAAGATCTTCGGTGACCAGCCGGACCAGTCCGTATGGCGCACCGACATGTACGACCGACATCGCGCCCGTGACGGTTTCCGCTTGAGCCTCGCCCACGACGACAGCGCGCTGGTCGGGTTCGCTTGGGGCTACCTCGGCGAACGCGGTCAGTTCTGGTCGGATTTTGTGGTCTCCGCAGTGCCTGACGTCGCCGAGGACTGGGTGGGGGGACACTTCGAGTTCGTCGAGCTGGCCGTCCTCGACAGCCATCGGCGACGTGGTGTCGGCGTACGCCTGCACGACCGGCTCCTCGAGGGCGTGTCCGCGGACCGTGCACTTCTCGGCACCGACAACGACGAAACCAGCCCGGCGGTGCGGCTCTACCAGTCGCGCGGCTGGTCGAAGCTGGGTGAACTGAACCCGCAGACCCAGCTGATGGGCATTCATCTGCACCAGTGACAGCGCCGCTAGGGTCGCCGATATGGCGCAAGCACAGGTGTCCGAGATCTTCGACCCGCAGGCATGGCGGCCGGTGGACGGCTTCGACCAGTTGACGGACGTCACCTACCACCGCGCCGTCGACCAGGGCACGGTGCGCATCGCGTTCGACCGGCCGGAGGTGCGCAACGCCTTCCGCCCGCACACCGTTGACGAGCTCTATCGCTGCCTCGAACACGCCCGGATGTCACCGGACGTCGGATGCGTGCTGCTCACCGGTAACGGACCGTCACCGCGTGACGGAGGCTGGGCCTTCTGCTCGGGTGGCGACCAGCGCATCCGCGGCAGAGCCGGATACCAGTACGCCGAGGGCGAGACCGCCGACACGGTTGACCCGTCTCGCTTGGGGAGACTGCACATCCTCGAGTGCCAGCGGCTCATCCGCTTCATGCCCAAGGTCGTGATCTGTGTGGTGCCCGGTTGGGCGGCCGGAGGGGGCCACAGTCTGCACGTCGTCTGTGACCTCACCCTCGCGTCGGCCGAGCAGGCGCGGTTCAAGCAGACCGATGCCGACGTGGCGTCCTTCGACGGAGGCTTCGGGTCGGCGTACCTCGCTCGGCAGGTCGGGCAGAAGTTCGCGCGCGAGATCTTCTTTCTCGGCGAGGAGTACGACGCCGCTGCCGCTCACCGGATGGGCATGGTGAACGCCGTCGTGCCGCATGCCGAACTCGAGCGGACCGCACTGGGGTGGGCACGCAAGATCAACGCCAAGTCGCCGACGGCGCAGCGGATGCTCAAGTACGCCTTCAACCTGATCGACGACGGTCTTGTCGGGCAGCAGTTGTTCGCCGGTGAGGCGACCCGGCTGGCGTACGGCACCGACGAGGCGGCCGAGGGACGCGACGCCTTCCTCGAGAAGCGGGCCCCTGACTGGAGGGACTACCCGTACTCGTACTGAGCTTCATCTCTGACCGGAACCCACGCGATAACGCCGCCTCAGCGACCTGCGCGCCTTGTTTGAGCCTTGAATCGTTACCTGCACTTGTGGTGCCCTACTAACTGATAGATGCACGTTTAGTGGTTAGGACAACACGTCCATGCGCAAGCTCAGCACTGCCGCGGCGGTCGCCGCCTTGACGTTCACCGGCCTGGGGTTGACCACTGGGACGGCTGAAGCCGACCAGTCCTCGTCGCCGTGGATCAGCTACCGTGAGCCTGACTTCACGATCGCGGCTGGCGACGGCTGCACCTTCCAGGTGGACGCGCATGTGGTCGACGACCACGAGGCATACCGGGTGCTCGAGACCTACCCCGATGGCACTGACAAGACGCAGTCGTGGAAGGGCTTGCTGAAGATCGCCTTCACCAACCACGACACCGGTGCGACCGTGACGCGCAACGTCAACGGGCGTGCCCTGATCGATTACGGCCCCGACGGCTCCTTCGAGCAGATCACGATCCTTTCGGGCCACTTCACCACCAGCTTCGCACCAGGCAACGAGGTTCCACCGGGCATCTACTACGTCGGCGGCAAGGGCACCCAGATGACGCTGAACCCGGACGGCACCAAGACGCTGGTGCTCGGCAAGAACGGTGCCGCTGAGAACCTCTGCCCTGCCCTCGCCGGGTGACCAGGGGCGAAAACCGCTGGTTGTGGGACACCAGAGTCAGATGGTGTCGGACGGGGTGAGTTTGCTCTAGGTTCGAGCACGTGCTCCTCGCCGTCGTGACTGAGACCCGCGAGGGTGAAGCGCGCGTTGCCATGGTTCCTGAGCTGGTCCCAAAGCTGACCGATCTCGGGTATGACGTCGTCGTCGAGCCGGGTGCCGGCCTGCGAGCCATGCACCCGGACTCGGAGTACGTGGATGCGGGCGCCTCAGCCGAAAGCCTCGCGCTCGGAGACGTCGACGTGATGCTGTCCGTGCAGCCGCTGGCACCCAGCCAGGTGCGCCAGCTGAAGCCGGGAGCGGCGACGTTCTCCTTCCTGCCCACCGCGCAGGAGCTCGACCTGGTCACGGAGCTGAGAGACCAGCAGGTGACGGCGTTCGCCATGGAGCTCGTCCCACG
>JACCVA010000353.1 GCA_013698435.1 Nocardioidaceae bacterium
CGTCGGCGGTGATCGCCATCGTGACGGAGTCGACGAGGAACGGCATGTCGTCGGTGACGACCTCGATGACCGTGTGTCCCTCGGCATCCCACTCGTCGTCCTCGACCGCAGGGGTGAAGACACGTACGGCGGCGGTGCCCTGCGGGCGTTGGGCTGCCAGCTTGTAGTGGCTCATCGCCGCGCCGTAGACGTCGGCTGCGCTGCGCTCGAGCAGGTCATCGGCGGGTACGTGCCGGTAGTAGACCTCTAGCAGGTGCCCGGCGAGGTCGGCGTCGACCACGGAGGACGGGCCGCTCTCACGGTACGCAGCCGCTTCGGTGAGCAGCCGTTGCTTGGCCTGTTCCAACGAACTGTGCATGAAGGCTCGACCTGTCCTGCGCGTTGCTCCGCGGCACGCTCGGCAAGCGAACGAGCCGCGGCCGCACGCCGTTGTGCGGCCCAGGTTCGACCCTAGCCCTGATGCACGTCGGCGACACGTCGGGGCCAGCTCGGCACTAGAGCTCGGAGCGCAGGTCCCACAGCAACGGGTAGTAGCGCAGCGGCAGGCGACTGCTGAGGTAGGCAGCCCCACTCGAGCCTCCGGTGCCGGTCTTGGTGCCGATCATCCGCTCCACCATGGTGACGTGGCGAGCCCGCCAGGCCGCGGCAAGCTCGTCGTGCTGGATGAGCGCCTCGGCGAGCTCCCACACCTCAGCGTGGTTGGCGCGGTCGCGGGCGACGGCCACCAGCGCCGCCGAGATCTCCTCGTCCGTGTCGCTGGGGAGCCCGCGTGCGCCCAGCACGCCGGTGAAGGCGTCCCAAAGGGTCGGCTCGCCGAGTCGGCGGGCCAGCCTGGCCCGCTCGTCGTCGGTGATGCCACGGAACCGGCGTACGAACGCCCGGTCCTTGGCGCCGGAGAGGAACTCGAGCTCGCGGAACTGCACCGACTGGAACCCGCTGGCCGGTGACAGCTTCTGGCGGAACACGAGGAAGTCCTGCGGCGTCATCGTCTCGAGGACGTCGATCTGGTGGATGAGCACCCGCGCGATCACGTGCATCCGGTGGAGCAGATGTTTCGCCCACCACAGCTGCCCGTCGGCCATGGCGTCGCGCGCTGTCTCGGCCTCGTGCAGCAACTGCTGGAACCACAGCTCGTAGACCTGGTGGATCGTGATGAACAGCAGCTCGTCGTGGGCGGGCGGCACGGACTCGAGCTGCTGGGCGCTCAGCAGCCGCGGCAGCTGGAGGTAGCCGCCATAAGTCAGGAGCGCTCCACTCTCACCGAAGTGGATGTCGTCACCGCCACCGATGACGGGATCGACGGTCGGCTCTGGCCGTTCCTGTGCGCTGTCCACGGCCTCAGGTTAATCCCGGAGGACCGTCGTCACCGCCGCCAGGGCACGTGGGGGTACGCCTGCTCGTTGAGCTGCTCAGCGCCCGCGGCTGGGCAACGCGATGGCGTACTGTCAAGCGCATGGGTCCATCGCGGGCCTGCTGAGGAGCGCACGATGACAGACAAGTCCCCCCGACACACGTTGTCGAAGAAGTCCGGCAAGTCACTCAAGGAAAAGCGCACTGACAAGAAGGCCAAGGCGGCGACGGCGACCACAAGCTCCATGGACCAGCTCACGCATTCGAAGAAGCGCTGACCAACGGTGCCCTCGCTGAGCCTCGGTGTCCTTGCCACGTCAAGCAAGGAAAGCGAGCGGCGCCTCCCTATCCACCCGAGGCATCTCGAACGGATCGATGCCGAGCTGCGCGACCGGATCACCCTGGAGCGTGGGTACGGGGAGCCGTTCGGCGTCTCCGACAGCCAGCTCGAGCCGCTGGTCGGCCACATTGCCACGCGCGCGCAGCTGGTGGCGGAGGCCGACGTGATCTTGTTGCCGAAGCCGCAGCCGAGCGACCTTGTCGAACTGCGTGAGGGGCAGGTCGTCTGGGGGTGGCCGCACTGCGTGCAGGACCGCGACATCACCCAGCTCGCCATCGATCGCAAGCTGACGCTGATCGGGTTCGAGGCGATGAACCACTGGGCCAGCGACAACGGCTTCGGGCTGCACGTCTTCCACAAGAACAACGAGCTGGCCGGCTACTGCTCGGTGGTGCACGCGCTCGGGCTGATCGGTGCCACCGGTGACTACGGACGCAGCTTGCGGGCGGCCGTGATCGGGTTCGGCGCAACGGCGCGCGGAGCCGTCACCGCCCTCAACGCCCACGGCGTGCACGACGTCAGCGTGCTGACCAGCCGCGACGTCGCGGCCGTCGGCTCGCCCATCCACTCGGTGCGCATCGTCCAGCTCGACCACGAGGACACGTCGCCGTACCTCAGCAATGTGATCACCGATCGAGGCCGGATGCCGCTTGCACCGTTCCTCGCCGAGAGGGACATCATCGTCAACTGCACCTTGCAGAACCCGAATGCGCCGTTGACGTACCTGCGCACCGAGGACCTCCACGCGTTCCAGCCCGGCAGCCTGATCGTCGACGTCTCGTGCGACGAAGCAATGGGCTTCAGCTGGGCTCGGCCGACGTCCTTCGCCGATCCCATCTTCGAGGTCGGCGACCACATCAGGTACTACGCCGTGGACCACAGCCCCTCCTACCTGTGGGACTCCGCGACCTGGGAGATCAGCGAGGCGCTGCTGCCCTTCATCGCGACCGTGCTGGACGGGCCGGCCGCCTGGGAGAAGGACGAGACGATCAGCCGTGCCATCGAGATCCGCGACGGCCACATCCAGAACCCGGAGATCTTGGCGTTCCAAGGGCGGTCGGGTGAGTACCCGCATCACACGGACTCTTCCGACAGCTGACGTCGGATGTGACGGAGCCCTGGCGTACGCCGGCACCGTGCTTGCTCGGCTGGCATGATCTGCCCATGGACCTGCGCGCCGAGATCAACTACCCCACCGAAGACCCTGCCGACGCGTTTGCCCTGGTGGTCGACCCGAGATTTCGCGCCGAGGTGTGCGAAGCCGTGCACGCACTCGATTACAACGTCTCCGTCGACGAGCGAGAAGATGGGACCGCGCTCGTCACGATCGACCGGCTCATGCCCGCCGACGTACCCGACGCAATCAAGAAGATGGTCGGAGAGACGGTCAAGATCGTGCAGACCGAGGACTGGAGTGGGCCCGACGGGGGCGGCGAACGCAACGCCGACCTGCTGATCAGGATCGTCGGGCAGCCGGTGACGATGAAGGGGACGATCGAGCTCAGAAGGGCCACCGGTTCCGTCGTCTCGAGCATCCGTGGCGATGTCAAGGTCGCAATACCGTTCTTCGGCAAGAAGGTCGAGCCCGAGATCGCCAAGGCCATCCTGGCCGCCGTCGCCCGAGAGCAGGAAGCCGCCGCGGCGAGATTGAGCAGCTGAGCCACAGCCGCGGCCGCGCTGCCGTTCGGGTCACGCGGCGCGTCGGACGGATTCTGTCGGTGGTCCGTGCCAACGTGTGGGACATGGATGACCGCTCTGAACTGCTGATGGCCTTCGGTGTCGTCGGCGCCTGTGCCGACTGCCGAGACGACCGCCTCTTCGTGCCGGTGGACGATGACGTCAGCTACCGTGGCGAGTTCTGCTGCACCAGCTGCGGCGCCGCCATCGTGATCGACCCGTTGCTGACCGCTGTCGAGCCGGCTCCACCAGGCACCTCGCTCGTCGGCTGAGGCACTTTCACCTCGGACCACTGGGACCGCAGCGACCGAGGACAGCGGCCGCGGCCTGCCGTGCGCCCCGGCCAACACACCAAAGGTGAGTGCAAAGGGGCAAGGCCCGTGGCGGCCCAGGGCAACCCGCATCGCGCGTTGACCACTCGTGCGGCCTTGTCCCCCCAAACCCGAGGCGATCTGACCGAACGGCTCCGCTGCATGTCACGGTCGTCCCGCGTCACAGCGCCCAGAATGACGTAGGAGGCAACTTCCTTCTGGAGCGAAACTGCCGCGTCTTCGAATTTCCCGGCACTCATTGCCTCGGACGCCCGAATGCCCTGTCCAGAGGCTGGCGAATCGCCGTGTTGAGTGAAAAAGTTGCGGCCATGACGGCGATCGTGGCCCGCTTGTTTAGGTGCGGAGGTCAGCAAGTACCCGAGGAGCACCAGGTGCGGGCTGGGCGTTATGGAGGCAACCACCGACCGCCTCCCGTCCGAAGCTCTCCGCTCCTCCGGGTAGTCGACATCAGTTTCGTGGTGATGGCGTGGTAATGCAGCCCACTCCCGTCGAGGTCGTCCGCGGCCCCAAGGGACCCGGTTTCTGGCGCCGAGTCGTCGAGGCGATCCTGACCGCCATCATCACTTCGATTCTCACTGCCTTCTTCTTAGCGCTGTGGGCCCCCAAACATTGCCACGTATGTTTCGCTGTTTCGACCGTCCTGCGCTGACCCACAGAACTTGGAAGAGATTTCTCCTGCGGAGGTCGCTGTAGCCGCCACGAGTCAGGACGAGGGACTGGACCCTGCAGGTGTCCTTTTCGACTGTCGTGTGGCTAATGTGGGTTCCTCCGCTGCAGCCCCCAAGTGAGCGCCCAGACTGGATGTCTCATGACCCGGACCTTGCCGTGGTGGACCGGGATCATAGTGTTATCACCCGCAAAGCTGGCCAAGGTGGAGAACGTCCAACTGATCTGCGCTGTGAACGGGCTTGCTAACGGCTACCCAAATTACGTCAACTGGGCTCGGGTTCGGTCAGTACAGACCTGGACCGATCAGGATGACGACAAAGAATCGTCTACTCTGCATTCAATGGATGCCAGTTCATTTCAATCTTTCTAGGATATTGGTGTTTCTCCTGGAAAGACAAAGAAGATCATGATTCAGATCCTTGATCTGTACGAGGGCCAGCAGATCATCTCGGTAGACCCGGATGTTTGCGGCACCCGCGAGAAAGTCGGCGAGGGAAGGGCAAACGACCGGTGGGATGCAATCTCAACCCAACGCCGAGGGGCGGGCTGGCTGAAATCAAGATGTACCGGCTCAAGGAAAGCCGCTGGAAAGCACTATGGCCGTTCTGAGGCGGGCGACACGAGTAGCTACAAACTCATTGCGAGTCTGGCCACGTGCGGCACTGCGTCACTCCGCCGCCTATGACTGTCAAGGCGTGAGGCGGCAGTCACCGACACGACGCTCGTTGAGGCCGCCCTCCCCTTGCACTCCCCTTGCACACTGTTTCGCGCCGGCAAGCATAGGGGTTGTGCACACTCACAATAAGCCGGAGAGTGTTTCCACGGGTCGAACCTGTGTGCGGAAACTGTCGGTGGTCGGGTCTAGTGTGGTGGGTATGTCGAACAGCAGACCCATCCCATCGTGGTCGGGACGGCCGTTGCCGGCCGACCAGGTCGGGGCATGTCTGACAGCCCTCGACGAGGACCTCGACAAGGCGGTTGACGCACCGGTGTGGTCGCTGGACGATGCCCGGCTGTCGATGCGCCTGGGCGAGGCGTTGGCTGTGAGGGCGCGGATGGATGAGCTGGTGGCGCGGTTGGTCGGTGAGGTCGACGGCCGCGACCTTGGTCGCCAGTGTGGTGCGTCGTCGACGAAGGCGCACCTGGTCGCCTCCTACCGGGTCTCCGGTGCCGCCGCAGCAGGTCTGCTGTCCAGGCCCGGTGCATGACCGACCGCACCGGCGTGACGCGGCAGGCGTGGGCAACAGGAAAAGTCAGCGGCGAGCAGGCGGTGCTGATCGGTGCCGCCGTCGACAAGCTCTCACCCACCGTGGCCGACGACGTGGCGGAGGATGCGCAAGCAGACCTGGTCGACCATGCCCAGGCGTTGACGTTCGCCCAGCTGCAGGTGGTGGCGAACCATCTGGTCGAGGTCGTCGACCCCGACGGTGCTGATGCGGTGTTGGCCGAGCAGCTGGAGGCCGAAGAGGCCCGGGCGTTGCAGCAGACCACGTTCAGGGGCCGTAGAGGCTTCGACGGGGTGGCCCGGTTCTCCGGCCGGATGCCGAACGTTGCCTACGACATGCTCAGCACCGCGTTGGACGCGATCGCCTCCCGAGACGCAACCACACCGCCACAGCAGACGGTGCTGGTGCCGGTGCACCCCTCAGCCCCACCACCGGTATCGGTGCACCGTCCCCGGAGACGGACCCGGCACAGCTGACGTATGGGCAAAGGCTGGGTCGGGCGTTCATGGAGCTCCTCGAACACCTGCCAACCGACAAGCTGCCCACCCACGGCACCGGCAACGCCACCGTGGTCGTCACCGTCGACCACCACAAACTCCTAGCAGGGGTCGGC
>JACCVA010000358.1 GCA_013698435.1 Nocardioidaceae bacterium
AACGGTTTCCTAAACCGTGTGTCGCAAGTTCGAATCTTGCCGGGGGCACCTGCGTGGATCAGGCTCGCCGCCTCCCGACAGTCAACTGGCGGTTGCTTCTGCTCAGCCGGGCGGCTCCACCAGACGGAGCAGCTCACTGTAGCTCCTGCCCTCGACAAGGATCGGGTTGAGCGTGGCTATCAGTTTGGGCCAGTCGGCGTCCCTGGATAGGGAGTCGTGGGCTGCCTCGAAGTCGGCAAGGGTTTCGTAGTCGATCTCGACGACAAGCTGGTGGGCTACACCGACTGCTGTCATCCACACGGTCCCGGACGGCAGGTTGCGACGAGTTGCCACGTCGTTCATTTCCCGCACGATCGACAAAGCCTCGTCAAAGCTGTGTTGGTTGCTGACAACCATGAACCTGCGATGCCGGTACATGGAGCTCTCCTCTCGTGGGCCGCGAGATCGCGGACACTGTGTGACACCCTGCCGCATGCGGTCACACAGCGGCAAGGCGTTTCGACCCAGCCGTTCATTGCGGGAGCAGACGCACCGCCAGCGCCTCCCGAACCACCTCGTCGATGGTCAGCCGCCGCCCGTCCGCATACGCTGCTTCCCATTCCTGCGTCGTCAGCTCCTGCTTTGCCCGCCCAATCGACAGATCGAGCTCTTCGGCATCCCGGACCTGTCGAGGCATGCCAACAACCTCCCGCCGCACATCTGCGGTTCCAAGGAGGTGCGCCGCGCGGGTTGCGTCACCCAGCTCCGCCAAGGTGGCTGCGAACAGCTCCACGATCGTGATCGACAGCTCCGCGTCGGCTAACGCAACCGCTGCCGGTCCGATGTCGGCGAGGTGTTCGTAAGCCCGCTGCGGCCCCTCGGCGCGAAGCAGCGCCATCGCGACGTTCGCCTGGGTGATCGCAATTCCCCATGGGTCCTCCCTGGCACTGTCAGCTGCAATCGCCTCGTCGGCAGCGGTCAGCGCAGTCTCGTACTCGCCGAAGTCGACAAGCAGCATGACGATGTTCCCCAGCGCAGTCGCTTCCCGCACAGCACTGCCAACCTCGCGCGCAAGCACCAGGCTGCGCTCGATCAGTCTTCTGGCCTCTGGCAAGTTCCCGGCCACTCGGTATGCGATGCCAAGACTGTTGGACTCGCGGGACTCCCTGTCCCGGTCGTCGAGGCGGCGTGCCATCTTAAGCGCCTTGCCGAAGACCTGCGTCGCCGGGGAAACGTCTGACTGTTGAAGCATCATGATGCCCATGCCATGCAGCACATCGATGACGGAGGCGCTGTCTTCAGTGCCTGCCACCGCAATCGCCCGCTCATACCAACCGCGACCTTCTGCCAGATACCCGAACCGGTACCAGTACGCCGTCATGGCCGCCAGGAGGTTGAGGCCGCACTCCGTGCGCTCTTGGCCCACTTCACTCGCTGGCCGCAGGCTCCAGGCCAGCGCGAACCGAATGTCCTCCTCGACTGCCGCCATCCGGTCCAACGCAGACATCTGCATCGAGCCTTTGAGAAGCTCGTCGATCGTCACCACGACGGACAGGCACCAGCGGGCATGGCGCCAGCGCGTCTCCTCTGCCTCGCCGGATGCTTCGAGTCGCTCCCGGGCAAAGGACCGAATCGTCTGCAGCATGGACATGCTCGGCTCACCGTCAGGTGACTCCACGATCTGGACCAGGTTCGCGTCGACCAGGCGCACGACGTTGTGGAAGGAGTCCTCGACCTCTGAGCCGACGACCGCATCGATTGCAGCGAGGTCGCAGCTGCTCGAAAACACGCCGAGGCGCCGAAAGACCTGTTGGTCGCTGGAGTCCAGAAGGTCATAGCTCCAGGCAATCGTGGCCCCCAACGACCGTTGGCGTGGAGCACGGTCCGCCGCGGTGACCCCGAGTCCCAGCCGTTCGTCGATACGGGTCAACATCGCATGTGGGCTCAACACCCGTGACTGCGCCGCTGCCAGCTCGATGGCGAGTGGAAGCCCGTCCAGCCGTCGACACAGCTCCACCACGTCGACCGTGTTCGTGTCGGTAAGGGCGAAACTGAGACGAGCCATTGTTGCCCGCTGGACGAACAGCTCGACAGCCCCGGACTGCTCGACCACCCGGCGGGTCTGCTCGCTGCGAGCCGGTAGCGCGAGGGGTGCTACCGGGTACTCCTGCTCTGCGACGAGGTGGAGGCCACGCCGGGAGGTCGCCAGCACGCTGACGTGGGGCGCCTGCGCCAGCACTTGACCGATGACGTCGTCGGCGCCGTCGATCTGCTCCAGGTTGTCGAGCACGAGCAATGCCTGCCGGTCGGCGAGCCAGCGCAGCACTCGCTCCTCGGGATGTTCCTCCACGTCGCCGTTCGCACCGATCGATTCCGCAATCCCCGCCCACATCAGCGGCGCTCTGTCGGCGGTGTGCAGCTGGACGAAGAAGATCCCATGTGGGAAGAGATGCTCGAGCGTGGCCGCGACGTCCAGGGCCAGTCGAGTCTTCCCCGTGCCGCCCGGACCGGTCATGGTGACGAGACGAGTGCCCTCTCGCTCGAAGAGCGATCTCAGCTCTGCCAGCTCCCGCTCGCGACCAATAAGGGGCGTGTTGGGGGTTGGGAGGTTGGCACGCGTCCCCAGGCTCCGAAGCGGCGGGAACTCCGGCAATGCTCCGGCGGTGTTTGCGACGACCTCAAAGAGATGTTCCGCTTCCGCCAGGTCCTTCAGCCGATGCCATCCGAGATCTCGCACGACGACCTCATGTTCCAGGTTGCTCAACATCACCTTCGTGGTCTCAGAGATGACGATCTGGCCACCACTCGCAGTCGCCGCGATGCGCGCCGCCCGATGCACGTCGATGCCGATATAGCCGTCTTCGTGTCTTTGCGGTTCGCCTGTGTGCAGCCCCATCCGCACCCGAACCGGGACGCCGGATGGCCAGGTATGCGCCTGCAGCCGGCGCTGCCCCTCCAGAGCCGCCGCCGCTGCGGCGTGCGCCGAAGCGAAGACAACGAAGAAACTGTCCCCCTCGGTCCCCATCTCGTGACCGTCATTGGCTGCGAAGCAGGACCGCAGGATCGAACGCTGCGCACTCAGGGCATCGCCCCAGTGAGGTCCCAGCCGGTTGAGCAGCAGCGTTGACCCTTCGATGTCGCTGAACAGCAGGGTGACGGTTCCGGTTGGAAGCTGGCCCATGTCCGCCAGTATCGCCACAGTCTGTCGGTCTGTCTTGACGGTTCGCCCCGGCCGACCAAGATTTTGATGACAAATCAACCGTCGGCGGCGACCTTTCTGCTGGTCTACCCTCCGAAGCCATGGCCACAAGACACTTCGACGCTGCCGGGCGACGCACCCGGCTGGGGGTTCGACACCATCTGGACGCCCACTCGCGCGCCCTGGATACCTGGACGGCCGCTTGATCGCTGGTTGGACTGCACGCCACCGAAACCGCTTCGGTGTACCTCTCGGCCTGGGCTCGGGTCCACGACGTGACCCACGCCGACATCGACCGGACCTTGTACGACGACCGCAGCCTCGTCAAGCACCTGGCCATGCGTCGTACGCTCTGGGCTGTCCCAACCGAGCTGCTGCCGGTCATCCAGGCCGCAGCCAGCGACGCAGTCGCCGACACCCAACGCCGCCGTCTTGCCCGAGAAGGCGCTCAGGTCAGTGAGCCGCTCCGAGGATCGCAACTCGGGCCCGCTTGGCGTGGTACCGAGACAAGCTCGCGGCTCCCATGCCCAACAGCGACGTCACCGGTTCTGGTAGTACCGATGCGTGCGGCCTCATCGAGGCTCTGACCGCCAGCACCCGAGCGCAGAGCCCGGCAGCATCTGCGGATGGTTGCCATCCCGTTCAAGGACGCCGACACGTCGGTGAACTTGAGAGCGACGTACTCCGCGCACTTGACCCGCCGTTGAACCCTCGACAAGGTGACGAAGAACCCGCTGCGCGTACGTCTGAGTGGACTGCGACGACAACACGGCAGAACGAGGCGCTTCGCCTAACCGGTACACCCACGGCGAGGAACCGGTTCAGCAGTCTCTGCCTCAGCAGGAGGCGGCCCCGCCGGTCCCACGCCTTGCCGATAGCGGTCTGCAGCAGCGGCCCAGCAGTCCTGCCCTGCAGGTACGCGGTGAACCGGTCGACCGCCGCGGCGACCCGTGGGGAATGCCCGTCGGCGGCCCGCAGCAGGCGGCTCACTTGAGCGGCGTCAAAGGCCGGTACGCCGGGCGGTTGCAATCGTCGCCAGCGGACCGCGGCATCCGGGGACCGGTCCGAGATCAACAGTCTCCGAACTCGCCGGACGGCTCATCGTGTACCGGCTCCATTCTTAAGCGCCACATTGGCTTCCTTGGGAGGACCGCAACTTATACCCCATGCCTGGTCGGCTTCGATGTGGCGCATCCAGCGAAGCACGCGCTTGCTCGGCCGTTGCCCGGGGCATGTGTAATGAGGCCGAGCAGCAGGTGGATCTGATTGGCAGAAGTGGTGCGGGTCGGGCCCCAGGACATCCTTCACCGGGATTTGTGTTGTCCAGCCCGATTTCCACTGTACTTGTCCAGCCCGTGCCGTAAGAAATGTCACACCACCGAGTGTCGGCGGCGGCATTGTCGCTATGGACGATCATTCTCCGGGCCGAGGTGCCGCTTGGCATTGTGCAGTTTACCGTCGTGCTGGTAGAGAGGTGATTCGGCGATATCACTTTCGCGATGCTGGCTGACGTTTCTGCCAACTCAGCCTGCCAAACAGCCGGCTACCGCAACCCGCCAGTGGACAGAGGTCGATTCAGTGTTTCGTGGAACCCCACCGCGTCCTGTGTCAAGGCGGCCGGTGCGCAACTGGCAGCCGGCCACCTTGCACCCGAGTCGCTTAACTTTCACGTGTCGCGCGTGCGGTCTGTCACGCACCGCCTCTGCCGGTCAGAGGCAAG
>JACCVA010000382.1 GCA_013698435.1 Nocardioidaceae bacterium
AGCAGCCCCGCGTCCGCTACTCCGTGAGGGCAGCGTCCAGCGTGATCGTCGTACCGGTCAGGGCCTGCGAGACCGGGCAGTTCTTCTTCGCGTCCTCGGCCGCAGCGACGAAGTCGTCGTTGCTCAGACCGTCAACCTTCCCTCGCACGGTGAGCCGTATCTCGGTGATGCCGGTGCCGGGGACGAAGTCGACGTCTGCCGAGGTGTCGATCGCCTGCGGCGGCGTACCGGCGCCGGCAAGACCGTGCGACAGCGCCATGCTGAAGCAGGTGGAGTGAGCGGCGGCAATGAGCTCCTCCGGGCTGGTGCGTCCGTCGGGTGACTCGGCGCGCGACGCCCACGTGACGTCGAACGTGCCGACGCGGGACGACTCGAGGCTGACGCTCCCGGCGCCCTCCATCAGCGAACCTTCCCAATGTGCGTTGGCGCTGCGGGTTGTTGCGGCCATGCGTCCTCCTGATGTGTGGGATGTGCAGCCTCCCATCATGCCTCGCTGGTCCAGGCGCTACCCGCGGCGCATGAGGGGCTTGACACAATGGGCGCGTGACGACTTCGCAGCAGCAGTCCTTCTACGACGCGGTCGGGGGTCACGAGACGTTCGTGCGCATCGTTTCGCGCTTCTACGCCGGGGTCGCCAGCGACCCTTACCTCCGCGCGATCTACCCCGAGGAGGACCTCGGGCCGGCCGAGGAGCGGTTCCGGATGTTCCTCGAGCAGTACTGGGGCGGCCCGACCACGTACTCCGACACCCGCGGCCATCCGCGGCTCGGCATGCGGCACGCGCCGTTCATGGTGACCCCGACGGCTCGGGACCACTGGCTGAGTCATATGCGCACCGCCCTCGACGAGTCCGGCATGTCTCCGGAACACATCGAGACGTTCTGGGAGTACGTGTGGCGAGCTGCGCACTTCCTGGTCAACAGCTTCGAGGAGGCGCCGCTTCACTCCGATTCGTCCGACTGAATAAGGACAGTTGCCGCGTAGCTCGGTCGGACGAATCCACCCCACCCCGATTCGTCCGACAGAGGACGGACAGCAGCAGCTTCACTCGACGAAGCGCTGCAGCACTTCACTCTCCACGGGGGTCAGCCGGCGTGGCCGGCCGCTGGCCATGTCCACGGGTGCCAGCACGGTCGACGCCCGGCCGTACACCAGGCGATTCCCGACGCCGTCATCGTCGGCGATCTCGTACGCCACCGTGAACGAGGCGCCGCCCACCTTCGCGACCCACATCTCGATCGGGTAGGGAGCCTGACGGAACACCATCGCTCGCTTGTAGTCGATCTCGGCCCGAACCACCAGGACACCTTCGGCCAGACCTTCCGCCCCACGGTCGGGTGCGTGCACGAACAACATGTCAACCCTGGCCTCTTGAAGGTACTCCAGCCACGTCACGTTGTTGACGTGGTTGTAGGCGTCCAGGTCGGACCACCGGGGCTTCAGTAGGAACACGTGACGGGCCACCGTCACATCTTGGCAGCCGTCAGCGGGCAGCGGTGGACGCGTCCGGGAGTCCCTGCGCCCACAGGTCGCGCAGCAGCGAGATCTCCGCGCCATGGTGGATCACCTCACGGTTGATGTGCAGCACCAGCGTCGCCATCGAGTAGTCGCCAAACGGCCCTTCGGCCGGGCCGCAGGCTCGGTGCAGCCCTTCGTCGCCGAGCGCCTGGACCCCGGTCCTCCACCGGTCGTACTCCGCGTCGAGCAGGTCGAGCGCCGCTGCTGCGGTGCCGGCGTACGCGAACGACTCGTAGTCGCAGGGTGGGCCGTCGAAGTGTGCCGCGTTGCGCCTGCCGAACACCCCGACGATCAGGTGGCCGAGCCGCCACGCGATCGTCGTCACCGGCGCCGGGACAGGCTCAGGGAACGCGAAGTCGATGGTGAAGTCGCCGCTGCCGGCCTGCACGGGAGCGGTGCTGGTGCCGCGCGCCCGGACGTTCCACGCCCCGGGCACCGGCTCCGCGAAGTACTCGGCATCGGTGAGGCCGGCGAGCCTCGCGCGGAGCTGGCGCGTCCAGTGGAAGTCGAGCTGCTCCACCAGGAGCACGTTGAGGGCACGGGTAGGTGTCGTCTCTGTCATGAGACCCACGCTGTCACCTCCTGCGGACAGGATCCGTCCGCTACGTGTGCGATCGTCCGTCCATGGCTGGTACGACGCAGCGGGTCCTGCGGCTGCTCAGCCTGCTCCAGACGAGGCCGGTGTGGACAGGAGACGAGCTGGCCAAGCGGCTCGAAGTCACCACCAGGAGTGTGCGCCGTGACGTCGTGAGGCTGCGCGAGCTCGGCTATCCGGTGCAGGCGGCGCACGGAGTCGGCGGTGGCTACCAGCTGAAGGCGGGCAAGGCGATGCCACCACTGCTGCTCGACGACGATGAGGCCGTCGCCGTCGCCGTCTGCCTGCGACTCGCAGCGGGCGGTTCGGTGGCGGGGCTGGGCGAGGTGGCGTGAGGACGTTGGCAAAGCTCGACCAGATGCTTCCGACCCGGCTGCGCACACAGGTCGACGCGGTCGCCACCGCCACGGTGAGCCTGGACTACGTCGGCACACCCGTCGACGCCCAGACGCTGGTGCGCCTGGCCCGGGCCTGCCGCGAGGAGGTGGTGACCGTCTTCGACTACGAGCGGGCTGACGCGACGGTGTCTCAGCGCCGCGTCGAGCCCTACCGGCTGGTGTCCACCGGGCGTCGTTGGTATCTCATGGCCTACGACGTCGAGCGCGCGGACTGGCGCAGCTTCCGGCTGGACCGGATGGA
>JACCVA010000388.1 GCA_013698435.1 Nocardioidaceae bacterium
CTGGGCGCCTGGCCGTCAGAAGTCGACGGTACGGTTCTCGAACGGTGTCGACAGCACCATCGTCGTACGGGTGGAGACGTTCGCCTTCGCCCGGATGCGGGCGAGCAGGTCCTCGAGGTCGCTGGGCTCACCGACCCGCACCTTGAGGATGTAGGATTCGTCGCCAGCCACCGAGTGGCACGCCTCGATCTCGGCGATGTCGGCTACCCGGTCGGGTGAGTCGTCGGGCTGCGACGGGTCGATCGGTCGGATCGAGATGAAGGCGGTCACGCCCAGCCCCACCTCACGAAAGTCCAGGTGCACCCCGTACCCGCGGATCACGCCCCGCTGCTCCAGCCGCTTGACTCGCTGGTGCACGGCAGACGTCGACAATCCGGTCTGCTTGCCCAGGTCGGTGAAGGACATCCTGCCGTCGGCGGCGAGCAGCCGACAGATGTGCCGGTCGACGGACTCCAGTTCGTTCGCGGCCACGATGCTCACCCCTCCAGCACGGTCAGCGCGCGGGTCGTGGTGTTGAGCCGGTCCAGACCGTCGTCGGTGGTGACCACGATGTCCTCGATGCGCGCTCCGTGCCGGCCCGGCAGGTAGATGCCCGGCTCGATCGAGAAAGCCATTCCGGTCTCCAGCACCAGGTCGTTTCCTTCCACGATGTACGGCTCCTCGTGGGTCTCGAGCCCGATGCCGTGGCCGGTGCGGTGCACGAAGTAGTCACCGAACCCGGCGTCGCTGATGACAGTCCGCCCCACCCGGTCCACCGAAGCTGCCGTCACCCCCGGCCGTGCGTAGTCGCACTGGGTGCGCTGGGCCTCCCGCAGCACCTCGTAGTACTCGGTCACCTCGCCGGCCGGTTCGGCGCCGACCGCATAGGTGCGGGTGCAGTCGGAGCAGTAGCCCTCCTGCGTGCTGCCACCGATGTCGACCACGACCGTGTCGCCCGACTCGAGCACCCGGTCCGAGACGCCATGGTGTGGGGAGGCACCGTTGGGGCCCGATCCGACGATGACGAAGTCGGCGGTTTCATGCCCCTCGGCCACGATCGCGTCGGCGATGGCGGCGGCTGCCTCTCGCTCGGTGCGGCCCACCTTGAGGAACTCACCCATCCGGCGGTGCACCCGGTCGATCGCCGCACCGGCGTGCCGAAGCGACGCCACCTCGTCAGGACCCTTGCGCATCCGCAGATCGGTCAGCAGCCGACCCGCGACGGTCCACATCACGTCGGCGTACCGTGTCTGGAGTGTCACGACCCGCTGCGCCCACATGTGGTCGTCGACTGCGACCCGGACGGCGTCGCTCAGCCGGGCCACCGCCACGGCGTACGCGTCGTCGGTCTCCTGGTGCGTCACGATCTCCATGCCCGCAAGCGCCGCGGGCGAGCGCTGGGCCTCCGCCACCTCCAGGGCCGGCACGACGAGCGCGGGGTCACCGTCACAGGGCAGTACCAGCGCGGTGAGCCGCTCCAGCGGCTTGGCGTCGTAGCCCGTCAGGTAGCGCAGGTCGGAGCCGGGGGTGACGATCAGCCCGTCGACCCCGGCCTGGGCGAGGGCGTCCTGCACCCGCGTTATGCGCGAAGCAAGGTCGGCCGTCATACGCTCAGCCTAAGCCGTGGACAAGCCAGCCGTCTCACCGAAATCCTCGCACCCAGCGGGGGCAGTTGCGTCCCGCGGCCTGGCATCATGCTCTCGGGCACGCCGCCCCTCGCCGGCCAGCGTTTGCCATGTGAACATGGCAGATGCACTGTTCGCACGGCAGATCTGCCATGTCAACAAGCCAACTGGCTTGTTGACATGGCAAACGCCCCCCCGACGGCCACCGAGTCAGATCCCGTCGCGGCAGCCAGCTGAGTGGCGTCGGATGATCCCTCCGCCGTGACATCATCAGCGATGTGACGACGCGCCTGATGCTGCTGGACACGGCATCGCTGTACTTCCGGGCCTACTTCGGCATCCCCGACTCGGTCCGGGCCCCCGACGGCACACCGGTCAATGCCGTGCGCGGGTTGCTCGACTTCATCGCCCGGCTGGTGGCGAGCTACGAGCCCACCGACCTGGTCTGCTGCTGGGACGACGACTGGCGCCCCGGCTGGCGAGTCGACCTGATTCCCAGCTACAAGTCGCACCGGGTCGTCGCCCCGATCCCGTCGGGAGTCGACATCGAGGAGACGCCCGACCCGCTCGAGGCCCAGATCCCGATCATCCGTGCGGTGCTCAAAGCGCTCGGCGTTGCCGTCATCGGCGCACCCGACCACGAGGCCGACGACGTGATCGGCACGCTGGCCACCCAAGCCGGCGTGCCGGTCGACATCGTGACGGGCGACCGCGACCTGTTCCAGCTGGTCAGCGACGAGCGCGCGATCCGGGTGCTCTACACCGCCAGAGGTGTCGGGCAGCTCGAGGTCGTCACCGACGAGGTGGTGGCGCGCAAGTACGGCGTGCTGCCGGAGCAGTACGTCGACTTCGCCGTCATGCGAGGCGACCCGTCCGACGGCTTGCCGGGAGTCAAGGGCGTCGGGGACAAGACCGCCGCCAGCCTGCTGCAACGCTACGGCGACCTGGAGGGCATCCGTGACGCCGTGCTCGACCCGGCCAGCTCGCTCGCCGGCGGCGTGCGCGGCAAGCTGCTGGAGGCCAGCGACTACCTCGACGTCGCCCCGACGGTGGTTCAGGTGGCGTGCGACCTCGCGCTGCCCGCGACGCCGACGCGCATACGGGCACCCGACGCAGCCGACCTGTCGACGTTCGCGGCGATCGTGGAGTCGTGGGGACTCGGCTCGTCGGCTGCCCGTGCGGTCGAGGCGTTGCGCGGCCGCGCTGCGGGCGCCGGCATCGAGGCCTGAGGCGATGCAGGCGCGTTCGCCCTGGTGGGTGGCGATGCTCGCGCTCGTGGGGGTGACCCTGCTGGGGCTCACGGCCGCTGCCGTGCTCCTCGCCGTCGCGATCTTCGGCTCCGGCGACTCCGCGAGCGACGACCCTCACGGCTACGTCGGCATCTTCGGCGTCGTGGGACTTGTGGTCCTTCTGCTCCCGACGATGCTGCTGGTCAGCGCTGCCACCGACCTGCGCCGGCGCAAGAAGGGCGGCTTCGTCTGGGGAGCCGCCGGCGGTGTCATCCTGGCGTTCTTGTCCACTGTGTTGTCGCGACCGGAGTCGCTCGGCCTGCTGGTGCTCGGCCTCAGCCTGATCGGTACCGGCCTCTTCGGCAGGCTGCGCGCCCGTCACGAGTCCACTTCGGCCGAGTAGGCCACCACTCCCCTGCGCATCGCCTTGACCGCCTCCCGGGCGGTCGCGCGAAGCGGCCCACTGCCGGCCGCATCCGCGATCTGCTCGCCGAGGTCGAGCAGCTGTTTCACCCAGCGCACGAAGTCGCCGGGAGCGAGGTCGACGTCGTCGAGGACGTCTTCGAGGCTCGCACCACCGGCCCACCGGTACGCCGCCCAGGCGAACCCCAGATCGGGCTCCCGCAGGTAGCTGAGCCGGTGTTCACGTTCGACGGCGTCGAGCTCGGCCCAGATGTCGACGGTCTGGGCGAGAGCCTGGCGGACGGCGCCGCCGGGCAGTCGCGGGCGGTCGGCGTCGTCGGGGTTGCGCGACTCGAACACCAGCGCCGACAGCGCGGCGGCCAGCGCCGGCGCCTCGAGATCGTCCCAGACCCCGCGACGCAGGCACTCCGCCGCCACCAGGTCGAGCTCACTGTAGATGCGCGACAGCGAGCCACCCGCCGGCGTCGCGGCGTCACCCTCGAGGTAGCCGAGCTCGGTGAGCACCTCGCACACCCGGTCGAACTGGCGAGCGATGGTGTTGGTCCGCTGGTCGATCCGCCACCGGATGGTCTCGGTCTCACGCTGCAGCTTGAGGTAGCGCTCGGCCCAGCGGGCATGGTGCTCGCGGTCCTCGCAGGTATGGCACGGGTGCTCGCGGATGGCCGCCCGCAGCCGGCGTACCTCCGCGTCGTCGGCGGCTGGGCTGCGGTCACGGCTGCCGCCTCCCCGAGACGGCAGGTCGCGTGTACGGTCGCGCAGCAGCGCCGCGAGGTCGCGTCGTTGCTGGGCGTTGCGGGCGTTGAACGTCTTCGCGACCTTCATCCGAGTCAACGGCTCGACAGGTGTGGGGAAGTCGACGAGCGACAGGCGTCGCGCTTGCCGGTCAACCGTGATGACGAGCGGCCGGGGACCCTCGCGAGGCGAGCGGATGCCCGGGTCCACCACGACGGCCAGCCCTTGGCTGCGGCCGATGGGGACGTCGATCACGTCGCCGGTACGCAGCCGGTCGAGCGACTCGGCCGCGGCGTCGCGACGGTCGCTGCGCTTGCGCCGCGACAGGCTGGTCTCTCGCTCGGTCAGGGCGCGGCGCAGCGCGGCGTACTCCATGAAGTCGCCCTTGTCGCAGCTGATCGCGTCGGCGTACCCCTCCAGCGCCTCCTCTGCCTTGCGCACCTGGCGGGCGAGACCGACGACCGCTCGGTCGGCCTGGAACTGCGCGAACGACGACTCGAGCAGCTCGCGAGCCGTTACCCGCCCGACCTGGCGCACCAGGTTGACGGCCATGTTGTACGACGGCCGAAACGACGACCGCAACGGGTAGGTACGGGTCGAGGCCAGGCCGGCGACCGTGGTCGGGTCGAAGCCCGGTGCCCACAGCACGACGGCGTGCCCCTCGACGTCGATGCCTCGACGACCGGCGCGACCGGTGAGCTGGGTGTACTCGCCCGGGGTCACGTCGGCGTGCGTCTCGCCGTTCCACTTCGACAGCTTGTCGATGACGACCGACCGGGCGGGCATGTTGATGCCGAGTGCCAGCGTCTCGGTGGCGAACACGACCTTCACCAGACCCCGCGAGAACAGCTCCTCAACGCACTCCTTGAACACCGGCAGCATGCCCGCGTGGTGGGACGAGGTGCCCCGGCCAAGGGCCTCGAGCCACTCGGCGTAGCCCAACACGGCGAGGTCGGAGGCCGCCAACGCCGACGTCTTCTGCTCGGCGTAAGCCCGGATCTCCTTGCGCTCGTCGGCGTTCGTCAAGCGCAGGTTGGAGTTGAGGGTCTGCTGGACGGCGGCGTCGCAGCCGGCCCGGCTGAAGATGAACATGATGGCGGGCAGCAGGCCCTCGGCGTCCAGGAGGTCGACCACGTCGGTGCGGCTCGGCACCAGTTGCCGACCTCCCGGCTGGCGGTACTGCCCGCGCTTGGCGCGGTGGTCGCGCGCCCGCATCCGTCGCCAGTCGTCGCGGGCCACCTGGGCGAGCCTCGGGTTGACCTTGGTGGTGTCCTCACCGCGGTCGCCGGTCGCAAACAGGTCGTAGAGCCGGTCCCCCACCATCACGTGCTGGAAGAGCGGCACCGGTCGGCTCTCCTCGACGATGATGTCGCCCTCCCCGCGAACCGTCCGCAGCCACTCGCCGAACTCCTCGGCGTTCGACACCGTCGCCGACAGCGACACCACCGAGACGGAGTCGGGCAGGTGGATGATGACCTCCTCCCACACCGCCCCGCGCGACCGGTCGGCGAGGTAGTGCACCTCGTCCATCACGACGTACTGCAGCCCGCTGAGGGTGGTCGACCCGGCATACAACATGTTGCGCAGCACCTCGGTCGTCATCACGACGATCGGTGCCTCGCTGTTGATGGTGTTGTCGCCGGTCAGCAGGCCCACGCTGCGGGGGCCGTAGCGGGTGGTGAGGTCGGCGAACTTCTGGTTCGACAGCGCCTTGATCGGCGTCGTGTAGAAGCACTTGCCGCCGCGGGCCAGCGCCAGGTGCACGGCGAACTCGCCGACCAGCGTCTTGCCGGAGCCGGTCGGTGCGGCCACCAGCACCCCACGACCGGCCTCCAGTCCCTCACAGGCGCGGCGTTGGAACGGGTCGGGAGTGAACTCGTAGAGGCCCGCGAACTCGTCGTAGAGACTCATCGTGGCTCCCTCTCAGGCACACACACTTCGAGCGCGCCAGGAGCCACGTCGACAGTCATCGGCAGTGGTCCCAGCCGCTCACCGTCGGCGTAGGCGACGATGCCGGCCGCCGTGACGCTGACCCTACGCACCCGGAAGTGCTGGTACGCCGGATGAGACACGTGGGTGCCTTTGAACAGT
>JACCVA010000403.1 GCA_013698435.1 Nocardioidaceae bacterium
GCGTGCACAGCAACTCGGGTGTGCCGAACCACGGCTACGCCCTGCTCGTCGACGGCGGCGACTACAACAACGTCACGGTCCCTGCTATCGGCATGGCCAAGGCGGCCCACATCTACTGGCGGGCGCAGTCTGTGTATCAGACGCCGACCACGGACTTCGCTGATCACGCTGACGCACTGAAGGCTTCCTGCGTCGACCTGATCGGACAGACGTTGGCACCGCTCAGCACCGCTGGAGCGCCTGAGAACACCTCCTCACCGGCACCCGTGCCGGCGAGCGGGCCGATCACGGCCGCTGACTGCGATGCGGTGGACGCCATGGCCCTGGCCGTCGAACTCCGCAAGGCGCCGACCCAGTGCAACTTCCAGCCGCTGCTCGGAAAGAACCCGCCTTCAGTCTGTGGGCCTGGCACCCGGCGCAACGTCGTCTTCTCGGACGACTTCACAGGTGGCCTCGGTCGCTGGGCATTGACGAACCAGGGTGTCTACGCAGGTTGGCCCGACGTCGACTGGACAGCTGACTCGGACCTTCCCGGTGGCCGCCCAGGTACGGCGGCCTTCGGTGAGGACCTTGACGGCTCGTGCGGTGACCCCACCGGCGACGTCTCTGGCGTGATGCGCATGCAGAGCCCGTTGATTCGCATCCCGGCCGACGGCCAGAAGAACCCTGTCCTCACCTTCGACCACTACGTGGCGACTGAGGCAGGCTACGACGGCGGCAACGTCAAGATCAGCGTCAACGGCAAGCCGTTCGAGGTCGTGCCGGCGTCGGCATACATCTACAACAAGCCGACCCTGCTCGCTCCGCCGCAAACGGCAACACCAACCCCCTCGCTGGCGAAGAAGGTTTCACCGGCACCGACGGTGGCGAGGTCACCGGCAGCTGGGGTCAGTCGCAGGTCAACCTGACGATGGTGCACGTGCGGCCGGATGACCAGGTTGTGCTCCGCTTCGACTTCGGCATGGACGGCTGTGGCAACGTCGACGGCTGGTATGTCGACGACGTCACCGTGTCGACCTGCATCATCACCAAGCCCAAGCCCGTTCTGGCAAGGGAAGCTAGCTGACCCAGAGCTAGCCGTTTGGTTGCAGCAACACCACAGACTGCCTCGTCCCGGTTCTAGGGACGGGGCAGTCTGTGGTTGCTTACCAACGGTTCAAACCTCGACGCGAGTGAGCCGCACCTTCAATCGAGCGGTTACTCTCGACGCATGCGTTGGGTTCTCATCCTATTGGCGATCGCGCTGGTGCTCGCTGTCCTTGGGTGGGTCATCAGTGCGCTCAAGTGGCTGCTGGTCATCGCGGCCGTGATGGTTTTCGCCAGCGTGCTGCTGGGCTCACGCCAGCGACGTGACACCACGAAGTACTGACCTCGCCCTGCCGGTTGTCGAGAGTGCCGTGGCAGTGCTGTTTACGCAACAGTAGGCGGGGGTACGTGGTTACGGAACGGTTCTCGCTCCCCGCAAGCTTCGGCACTCAGCAGGAGGCAACATGAAGATCATTGCGGTCTTGGTAGTCGTCTGGTTGGTGATCGGCGTGTTCGCAGCTTTCCAGCGCGACTACTTCAGCAATGCGAAGACGAACTGTGCAGAGTTCAGCGACACAGCGCTGACGGTCGTCGCCGGTCCACTCAACTACGTGGGCGTGAACCCCAAGACGAAGTGCAACGTTCCGCAGCCCTCCAAGTAACAACGCCTCACGTGGCTTGACGCTGTGGTGCGGATCCATGTGGACACCGACTTCGCGGGTGATCCCGACGACGCGTGCGCTCTCGCCATGCTGCTGGGCTGGAACGGAGTCGATGTCGTCGGCGTCACCACCGTCGCCGATCCTGACGGGCGCCGGGCCGGCTACGTGCGCCGGCTGCTCGCGCTCGCGGGCAGGCAGGAGGTCACGGTAGCGATCGGGGCGGGGTCGTCGCTCACCACTGGCCAGCCAATGGGAACCATCCCCGATCACAACCGTTACTGGAGTGGCGACCCGGTCTCCGTGCCGGAGAAGTCGACCGTGAGCTCGGCCGACCTGATGAAGCGCAACCTCGCGGCCGGCGCGACCGTGGTAGCCATCGGTCCGCAGACCAACCTGGCGCTGCTCGAGCTCGAGTCTCCGGGCGCACTGGCCGGCGTGCCGGTGGTCGCGATGGGGGGATGGTTCGGTCCAGTCGCCGACGACCTGCCCGACCTGGGACCAGCATCCGACTGGAACGTACAGTGCGACACCCGGGCAGCGGCCATCGTCGCCGCCACTGCGAAGCTGACTTTGGTACCGCTGTCCACAACCGTCGGCGTCCATCTCACTCGACGCGACTTACCTCGACTCTACGCGGCCGGCCCGGTCGGCCAGCTCCTCGCGCGGCAAGCGGTCGCGTACTGCGACGACGAGCGCAAGTCGGCGTTGGCGAGCGCCCATCTTGGCCTCCCCGCCGACCTGCTCAACTTCCACCATGACCCGCTGGCCTGCGCGGTGGCGGCGGGCTGGCCCGGCGTTCTGCGACAGCCAGTCCCCCTCTCCGCGAGCACCGACGGCGCCATCTTGAGCTACACGCAGTCGGGGTCGGGGCGACCGGTCGACGTCGTGACGGCGGTCGACGGCCCCATGTTCACCTCGGCCTGGCTGCGCGCGATCGAGCGCCTCGGTGACAGTGATGTCATCCCTCGCTTGCTCTGACTGCCCATTCGTGCACTTTGGTCGTCGATTTCCCAGAAGTAGTCTGAGTCATGACCCCCCGCCGCCGATGGAGCTGCGTCGCGCTGGCGCTGGCCCTCTTGGTCGGTCTGCCGTTGGCCGTGCGAGCGATTCCTCCGCGCGATAGTGACATCACCGCTTCGGCCCTGCTGGAGAAGATTGACGGCGCCCGCGACAGGTCGTACGCCGGCTACGTCGAGACTCTCGGCACGCTGCAGCTACCTGTGGCCGATCGATTCACCGACGTCGGTCAGCTGTTCGGTGAACGCACCCGAATGCGGGTGTGGTGGCGAGACGAGGACGCCTGGCGGGTCGACAAGCTGCTCGCCACGGGAGAGCTGGATCTCTACCACGACGGCGGCGGCACCACCGTCTGGGACTACGAGCAGGACAAGGCCGAACGCACCCGCGATCCCGACATCCGGCTCCCGCGTACATCCGACCTGCTGCCACCCCAGCTCGCTGCGCGGTTGATCCAGGACGTATCCCGCGACACCGTCAAGCGGCTACCCGTCCGGCGGGTGGCGGGCGTGGCGGCTCCCGGTGTGCGGGTCAGCCCCGGCGCGGTTCAGTCAAGCATCGACCACGTGGACATCTGGGCCGACGCCGAGACCGGGCTCGCGCTTCGCGTCGACGTCATCGCCAAAGGCGACACCACGACCGCCCTGTCGTCGAAGTTCATGGCTGTCTCGACGCGGACACCGGACGAAGACACCGTGATCTTTCAGCGCCCGCCAGGAACCGAGTTCGTCTACGACGACACGCTCGACATCGCCGACGCCGCGAACCAGTACGCGCCGTTTCGTCCCCCGCGCGCACTCGCTGGGCTGGAACGCTCCCCTTCGGCCGACCGCGCGGTCGGAATCTACGGCAGTGGCGTGACCAAGCTGGTCGCAATCCCGTTGTGGGACAGGGCTGCGGTGCCCTTGCGCGAACAGCTCGAAGTCACCCCGGGCGGTGAGACTCTCGACGAAGGCATCGCGTTGAGGGTGGGTCCGCTCAGTGTCCTGCTGACCCGGTTCGACGGGTACGACGGCGGCTGGCTGCTTTCGGGAACCGTGACCGAGCAGACCCTCGTACGCGCGGCCCGCAATCTGGACGCCAGGTTTGACCAGTACGTAGTCAGCGAAGGCCCACGGTGATCACGACCCGCGGGTTGACCAAACACTTCGGCCGCATCCTCGCCGTCGACAGGCTCGACCTCGATGTTCGCGAGGGCGACATCTACGGCTTCCTCGGGGCCAACGGCTCCGGTAAGACCACCACCGTACGAATGCTCCTCGGGCTCGTGCTCGCAACGTCAGGCGACGCGACGGTGCTCGGCCAGGCGATGCCCCGGTCGGCGCGAAAGGTGCTGCCGCACGTGGGCGCCCTCGTCGAGGGCCCGGCGGCATACCGTCACCTGTCCGGGCGGGACAACCTCGCCGCGTTCGACGCGATGGCCACCGACGGCCGCCGCAAGGATCGCAAGCGGAGGATTGATGCCGCCTTGGAGCAGGTCGGCCTGGGCGCCGTCGACAAGCGCCCGGTGCGAGCGTACTCACTGGGTATGCGCCAGCGGCTGGGGATCGCAGCTGCGCTGCTACGGCAGCCGCGGCTGCTCGTGCTAGACGAACCGACCAACGGCCTCGACCCTCAGGGCATCCACGAGATCCGCGACCTGCTGCTGTCGCTGCATGCCACCGGCACGACGATCTTCTTGTCCAGTCACCTTCTCGCAGAGGTGGAGCAGCTCTGTACGAAGGTGGGAGTGCTCGACCGGGGCAAGCTCGTCATCCAAGAGAGCCTTGCAACGCTTCGACAGCCGACAGGGCGCACGTTTGTGCGTACTCCTGACGTCGCCCGCGCTCGTGCCCTGCTCGACGGTCAGGTGGAGCACCATGACGACGACTCGTTGGTGATCCGAGTGCCGGACGCGGCCGAGCTCAACGCACGGCTGGTCCAGGCAGGTGTGCGGGTCCTCGAGCTGGGTCCTGAACGGCACACCCTCGAAGATGTCGTGCTCGCCGCGACCGGGGCCGGCGACGATCGGGTTGCGGACAAGTGATCGGCGTCGAGCTGCACAAGATGCTGCGTGACCGGCGCACCTGGATCACGATCGGTCTCCTCGACGCGCTCCCCACGCTGGTGGCGATCTTGTTGGCGGTGACAGATCTCGGTCCGCGGCCGGGCACCGGTCCGGCGTTCCTGTCGGCTGTTCTGGCAGACGGGAAGCTCTTCCCGTTGGCGGCTATCGCGATCGTGCTGCCGCTCTTCATGCCGGCTGCCGTCGCAGTGGTCGCCGGTGAGGCGATCGCCGGTGAGGCGCAGTCGGGCACCCTTCGCTACGTCTTGGTGCGGCCTGTCGGCCGGACGCGGCTGCTGGTGGCCAAGCTCGTCAGCGTGATGACGTTCGTGCTGCTGGCGGTGCTGGTCGTGGCGGTCACGGCCTACGTCACCGGCTCACTGCTGCTCGGCAACCAGTCGATCGCCGCCGCCACCACCAGCGTCTCGGGCACGTCCTTGTCCACGCAGGAGCTGGCCGGACGCACTGCGCTGGCGCTGATCTACGCCATCTTGTCGATGTTGGGGGTGGCGGCCATCGCGCTGTTCTTGTCGACCGTCACCGAGTCGCCGTTGGCAGCCGCGCTCGGGACGCTCGCAGTACTGATCGCGTCGACACTGCTCCTGACCCTGGATGCTGCCACCTCCTTGCACCCCTATCTGCCGACGCGCTACTGGCTGTCGTTCGTCGACCTGTTCCGCGACCCCATCCTGTGGCGCAACGTGGGCCGCGGCGCCGGCCTCCAGGCGGCGTACG
>JACCVA010000416.1 GCA_013698435.1 Nocardioidaceae bacterium
TCGAACGTCGGCGCGCCCGGACCCCAGTCGGGGATCCTGTCACCGACCTGTAGGTCATGCCAACGGCTCTCGATGCGACGCGCGGCACGTCGCGACCGTGGGACGACCACCTCGACGACGCGCGGCAAGTACCAGCCCGCACGCTGCTTGCCGAGCTGCTCCAACCACGGCCACACCTCATCCGGAGCTGCGTCGAGGTCGAGGACGCGATCCATCACGAGGTCGGCACCGGGAAGGACGCCGTCGCCCGGCAGCGCGCGTACGGCCTGGGGTCGGCTCATATCCCGACGGTAGTGCACACACTGCCCTCGCCGAGCGGCATGATGAGACTGTGACGGAGCCCCACGATGCCCAGCTGGCGAGCCTCGGATCGTTGGCCTCGCTGCCTGCCCTCGAGCACCAGGGGTTGATGGCACCCGCGGTGGCGAGCGCGCTCGCCACCTGGTCGCACGGGCACGACGTGGCGGTGGTCGAGATCGACCCGGCCCTCGCCGACACGGCCGCGCTGACGCTGGCGTACGACGTGCCCCTGAGCGCGTCAGCCAACTGTGTGGTGGTCGCCGGCAGACGCGGCGGCGAGGAGCGCATCGCAGCGTGCGTCGTCCGGGCCGACACCCGCGCCGACGTCAACACCGTGGTCAAGCGTCGTCTCGATGTGCGCAAGGCGTCGTTCCTGCCCACGGATCGCGCCGTAGCCGAGACCGCGATGGAGTACGGCGGCATCACCCCACTCGGGCTCCCGAGCCGCTGGCGGCTGCTCCTGGGCGCAGAGGTGGTTGACATCCCGTTGGCGATGATCGGTAGCGGCGTACGCCGGTCGAAGCTGCTGCTGGCCGGTCGGCTGCTGGCCGAGCTGCCGTCGGCCGAGGTAGTGGCCGACTTGGCGAAGTAGAACGAGTCACCGGCGGCGCGCGACGGCCCTAGAGCGCTCGAAGCGGATGGATAGCTGGGTCGCCCTGCAGGTGTTCTCCGGCCGCGGCAAACGCCCCGGCGACGTGCGCGGACTGCAGGTGGGCGTCCAGGTCGTCCTGACCGTCCCAGGACTCGCGCGTGACGAACACGCCAGGCGCGGCCGCGGACTCGAAGAGCTCGTAGGACCTACAGCCTGCTTCGTCACGTGTGGGCGCCACGAGAGCGGTGAGCGCGTCCCGCACGACCTGCTCCGATCCCGGCTTCGCCGAGATCACAGCGACGACCTTGAGCTCCTCAGCCATGGTGGCTCCTCTTGCGACGATGGTGAGGCTGACGCTACGGCCTCGATCGCCAGCCCGCACGCGCAGGCAGCTCGGCCAGTAGTGTGCTCCTCACCTGGAGCCACGCGCAACAGGGCCTCAGCCGGGCCGGAGAGTGCAGGCGACGGCTGTCAGTTGTCGTCTCCATCGCGCGCGGCAAGCCTGCGTACGAGCAGCAGCAGGGCGACGATGAGCGCGATACCGATCACGGCGAGGATGATGAGGGTACTGCTCATGTGCATGTCCATGGAGTCGAACATCTGGACCACCTTCTGCCCGCCTAGGGCTCTTCGATCGTAGGCCCCGTGGGCCTCGACAGACCCTTACGAACTGGTGACTTGTATGTCCGGGGACCCTCGGCGCGGATGTCGTGGGTGGCCGGCCCGACGACGCCATGTACCCGAGGAAGCCGTCGGACGCGGAACATTCACCTTCGTCTCTGCATTGACCCCGGTATGCCATTGACAGGTGAGTACGAACCCAGCCCTTCGAAGTGGGCCCGCGACCAGGTGGAGAAGTACGAGAGCTCCGGCGGCAAGGAGGGGACGACGATGCGGGGCATGCCCGTGGTCATCTTGACGTCCCGCGGCGCCAAGTCCGGCAAGCTCCGCAAGACTCCGCTGATGCGGGTGGAACATGACGGCGCGTACGCCGTCGTGGCGTCGCTCGGTGGAGCGCCGAAGAACCCGGTGTGGTACTTCAACGTCGTCGCCGACCCCGCTGTCGAGCTGCAGGACGGCCCGGTGAAGCAGGACATGCGCGCCCGCGAGGTCACCGGCGACGAGAAGGCGAAGTGGTGGCAGCGCGCCGTCAGCGCCTTCTCCGACTACGCCGACTACCAGCGCAAGACCGAACGCGAGATCCCCGTCTTCGTGCTCGAGCCCGTCAGCTGAGCCAGGTGGGACGCAGCGGGAAGCTCGCGTCACCGTCCGCGGAGACCTTCACCGCCAGCACCTGGTGCAGCTGCACCTCGTTCGTCTCGAAGCCGTAGCGCGACCCCGCCATGTAGAGGCCCCACACCCGGGCGCGAGCCTCCCCGACGTCGGCGACACACGAGTCCCAGTGTTGGACGAGGTTCGCGCACCAGTTCTTGAGGGTCAGCGCGTAGTGCTCACGGAGGTTCTCGTCGTGGCGCACCTCGAAGCCGACGTCCTGGGCAGCGGTGATGATGCGGCCCGCGCCGGTGAGCTCCCCGTCGGGGAAGACGTAACGGTCGATGAAGGCACCTGTCGTCACACGCTCGTTGTTGCGGGGGCGGGTGATGCTGTGGTTGAGCAGCCGCCCGCCGTCACGCAGCTTGCTCCGCAGCAACCCGAAGTACGCCGGGTAGTTGTGCACCCCGACGTGTTCCAGCAGACCGATGGAGCTGATCGCGTCGTACCTCTCGCCCGGGGCGTCCCGATAGTCGCCGTGGAGGATCTCTCCGCGGTCGGCGAGGCCCTCGCGTTCGAGCACGAGCTGCCCCCACTTGGCTTGTTCGGCGCTAAGCGTGATGCCGACGGCGGTCACGCCGTAGTGGGAGACCGCGTGGCGCACCATGCCTCCCCAACCACAACCCACATCGAGCAGCCGCATGCCTGGCGCGAGGCCGAGCTTGCGGCACACCAGGTCGAACTTCTCGGCCTGCGCCTCCTCGAGCGTCGCGTCGGCAGTCGCAAACACGGCGCAGGTGTACGCCATCGAGGGCCCGAGCACCTTCACGTAGAAGGAGTTAGACACGTCGTAGTGGTGTTGGACCGACTCGGCGTCGCGCAGGCGTGAGTGCCGGAGCCCCTCCGCCACCCGGCGCCAGCGAGGGATGGCCTCTTGCGCAGGCGGTTCCGGCGGCACGAGCCGTCGCCAGCCCATCACGCGGACCAGGGTGGCGAGCTCGGCGGCCGTCGGTCGCCGCCCACGCCAGCGCCCCAGCAAGCGAATTGCCTCGTAGGGGTCACCTGGGTGAACACCGTCAAGCTCGAGGTCGCCGACGACGTACGCGCGCGCCATGCCGAGGTCACCGGGCGCGGTGGCAAGGTAGCGCAACCCACGCTCGTTCATCAGGCGCATCGTGACAGGGGACTCGAGCGGCCCGAAACCGCTGCCGTCGTACGCCTCGAACCGCACCGGCGGTGCGCCGTCCGTGAGAGCCCTCACCATGTCACCTATGTTCATCGTCGTCGCACCGCCTTGTCGTAGAGCCCGGTGAGCCGGTGGTCGCTGTCGTAGCGCTGCTTGACCTGGTGGTAGGTCGTGCCACCGTAGATCTCGTAGAACCGGTCTTCTTCGTAGTACGCCTCGGAGTACAGGGACTTGTGGCCGTCGCGCTCCGCCACCGCGGCCTCGATCAGGGTATTGACGTCACCGTCGACGTGCCCAGGTGCGACCGGCACCATGCCCCAGAAGCCAGCATTGACGTACGTCGTGCCAGGACGCAACGGATACAACGGCCACGGCTGCGCTGTCCCCGACCCGTCGCGCTCGCGCAGCCGTAGCGGACACAGCCAGACAGGTCGCATGCAGACGTGGCGGTCGAACCAGCGCAGGAAGCCTGCAGTGCGGTCCACCGGGATCTCGACGTCCTGGACCACACGTTCACGCTCCGGTAGACCACGCCAACGGTCGATGCGGCGCATCACGGCGAAGCGGTTCTCCAGGCCGACGATCCGGTGGTAGACATCGCTGCGTCGATAGCGCGCCGGCCACAGCCTGCGCGCCAGCGGATGCTGCGCCCCGAACGCCTGCGAGCACCAGAACCAGTCGGTGTCCCAGCGCCACAGATAGTC
>JACCVA010000423.1 GCA_013698435.1 Nocardioidaceae bacterium
AGCGGCACGGGAGGCATGCCGCCTGCGCTCTCGATCACGGCTCCCAGCAGAGTTGCGGCGCGGCCGAGCAGGTCGGCGATGCCCTCCGGCAGCGCACCACGTGACTCCACATTGACCGCACCCACCACCTGGCCGCGCACGGTGACCGGGAAGCACGCTTCGGCGTTGAGGCCGGGGATGGCAGCGATGAAGTGGGGGGTGCTCGCGAGATCGTCGATGACGGCGGCCTCGCCGGTCGCGACCACCCGGCCGATCACGCCGGTGCCGGGCCGGAAGCCGTCGACGACCTGGAAGTACCCGCGGGCGGCCAGGCACCGCAGCCGGCCGTCGACGAGGAAGTAGACGCTGGGCAGGCCGCCGTGCTCCCAGAGGTCGTCGACAATGCCTTCGCAGGCGTCGGCAACGGTTCCGGCGCTCGCGCAGCGCGGGAACAGGGCTCGTGCGGTTTGCTCGTGCAACACCCTGGACCCCGTCAACTCGACACATCCGTGAACGGACGTCAGGCGCCAAGTGGTGCCTCGGGACAACTGTATCCGTCAGCTGCTTACGGAGCGGCACGGTCGAGCGCGCAGGTCAGCGACGTAGTCGGAGGGTGCGCCGGCAGCCATTGCAGCCTCGCTGAGAATGCCGAGGTAGCTGGCAGACGGCAGCCCGCCTTCGTGCGCGTCGAGCACGTACAGCCAGGCGGGCTGCTCGCCCTCGAGGGTCTGGACGCGGACCCGGGCCTTGCGATAGAGGCCGATCTCCCACTCGTCGAGCGAGGTCTCGTCCTCCTTCGCGAGGTCGTACAACGCGACGAAGACCGCGCTGGTCGGGTCGTCGGGACTTTCGACGAGCGTCGCCAGCGCGCCGTCCCAACCATGGTCCTCCCCGGCGAACGTGAGCCGCCACCCCACGAGCCAGCCGGTGCCGCGAGCGGGGGAATGCGGACAGCGGGAGACCATTCTGGCCGCCGCCAGGTTCGAGCCGTAAGCCGCGTAGAGCACCACGCGCGGCAGGCTATCGTGTGCCGCGTGACGCACGTGGCGATCGTCGGCGGTGGGCCGGGAGGCTACGAGGCGGCGCTGGTAGCGGCCCAGCTGGGAGCACGGGTCACGCTTGTCGACCGCGACGGCATCGGGGGTTCGGCCGTGCTCACCGACTGCGTTCCGTCCAAGACGTTGATCGCGACGGCCGAGATCACCGCGTGGGCGCAGGAGTCGGGCGAGCTGGGTGTGCGGCTCGGCGGCGAGGCGAGCATGGCGTCGTCAGTTGGTGTCGACCTCGGTGTCGTCAACGCCCGCGTCAAGGAGCTCGCTGCGTCACAGAGCTCCGACATCTCCAGGCGACTCCGCGAGGAGGGAGTGCGGGTCATCCACGGGGCCGGTCGCCTCGACGGGCCGGAGCACGTGGTCGCGGTGACGGCGAGCGGTGAGGAGCGGCTGCCCGCCGACGCCGTGCTGGTCGCGGCGGGTGCGCACCCCCGTGTGCTCGACACAGCGCGGCCGGATGGCGAGCGCATCCTCACCTGGGAACAGATCTACGACGTCGACGAGGTGCCCAGCAGGCTGATCGTGATCGGGTCGGGAGTCACCGGCGCGGAGTTCGCCAGCGCCTACAACGCTCTGGGTGTCGACGTGGTGCTGGTCAGCAGTCGCGACAGGGTGCTGCCGACCGAGGACGCAGACGCAGCCAAGGTCATCGAGGACGTGCTGACGCGGCGGGGCATGACGCTGCTGGGCCGGTCGCGGGCCGCCTCGGTGGAGCGCCGTGGCGAGACTGTCGTGGTCGCGCTGACGGACGGGCGCGTGGTCGAGGGCTCGCACTGCCTCCTTGCGGTCGGCTCCGTGCCCGACACGGACGATCTCGGGCTGGACACCGCCGGCGTCGAGCGGGAGGAGACCGGCTTCATCCGGGTCGACCGGGTCTCGCGGACGAGCGCTCGCGGGGTGTACGCCGCCGGCGACTGCACGGGCGTGATGATGCTTGCCTCGGTCGCGGCCATGCAGGGGCGCATCGCCATGTGGCACGCGCTCGGTGACGCGGTCACTCCCCTTGATCTGACGACCGTGTCGTCGAACGTCTTCACCGACCCGGAGATCGCCACCGTCGGCTGCAGCCAGCAGCAGGCCGACGCAGGTGAGATCGACGCGCAGGTGATCACCTTGAAGCTGGCGGGTAACGCGCGCGCAAAGATGCAAGGTCTCCGCGATGGCTTCGTCAAGCTCTTCTGCCGGCCTGGCACTGGCATCGTGATCGGGGGGGTGGTGGTGGCGCCTCGCGCCAGCGAGCTCATCCACGCAGTGTCGTTGGCGGTGACGGCGCGGTTGACGGTCGACGAGCTCGCCCATGCCTTCACGGTCTACCCGTCGCTGTCGGG
>JACCVA010000434.1 GCA_013698435.1 Nocardioidaceae bacterium
TGATCGCCGACTCGTTGAGCCCCCGTACCACTGGCGCCAGGGTGCCTCGCGACGCGGCCGGAGGCCTTTCCCGACAGCCCGCTGGTGTGTGGTCGGGGCCCTCACGGGGTATGCCAGTAGGGAGGACAAGAGAGAGGAGTCCCGATGGCGATTCTGCGCACGGTGGCCAAGCTCGGACTGGCGAAGAAGCTCATCGACGAGCTACGCAAACCGCAGAACCAGCAGCGGATCAAGGCGCTGGTGGCGTCGGCGAAGAGCAAGCGTTCCGCACCGGGACGTCGTCCCAGACCCTGATTCGACGCCGCTGACTCGATCCGCACGCCCGTACGGTGGTGTCGGTGGGGCAGCGCGCAGGCACCGGCTATAGCGTGTCTCGGTGCGCGCCATCAGACGGTTCACCGTCCGCCCTGTGCTTCCCGAGCCACTTCGACGGCTCGAGGAGCTGGCCACCAACCTGAGATGGTCCTGGCATCCCCCGACGCAGGACCTCTTCGAGACGATCGACAGGTCGGCGTGGACCTCTAGCGCGCACGATCCTGTCTCGATGCTTGGGCTCGTCCCACCGGAGCGGTTGCGGGCGCTTGCGGGTGACCCAGCCTTCGTCAGCCGGCTCGAGGTGGTCACCGCCGATCTCGACACCTACATGACCGGCGACCGTTGGTACCAGTCGCTGGGTGAAAGCGCGCCGCGACAGATCGCCTACTTCTCACCGGAGTTCGGCATCACCGCGGTGCTTCCGCAGTACTCGGGCGGTCTAGGCATCCTTGCCGGTGACCACCTGAAGTCAGCGAGCGATCTCGGCGTCCCCATCTTGGGCGTCGGCCTGCTGTACCGCCACGGCTACTTCCGCCAGTCGCTGTCGCGTGAAGGGTGGCAGCAGGAGCGCTACCCGATCATCGACCCTGACGAGCTGCCGCTGACGCTGCTGCGCGAGCACGACGGCGCACCTGCCAAGGTCAGCATCTCGGTCCCAGGCGATCAGGAGCTGCTGGCGCACATCTGGGTCGCCCAGGTCGGCAGGGTCCCCTTGCTGCTCCTCGACTCCGACATCGAAGAGAACCCCACCACCCTGCGTGACGTGACCGACCGCCTCTACGGCGGTGGCGGCGACCATCGGCTTCTCCAGGAGGTACTGCTCGGAGTCGGCGGTATCCGAGCGATCCGCACCTACTGCCGCATCACCGGTGCGCCGGAGCCCGAGGTGTTCCACACGAACGAGGGCCACGCCGGGTTCTTGGGCGTTGAGCGGATCCGCGAGTTCATCGAGGCTGACGGTCTCGACTTCGACGCCGCGGTCGAGAAGACGCGGGCCGGGACGGTCTTCACCACACACACGCCGGTGCCCGCCGGAATCGACCGGTTCGAGCGCGACCTGATCGAGATGCAGTTCGGCGGTGCCAACGTGAGGTCGGGAGTACCCGTCGACTTGATCCTGGCGTTGGGCGCCGAGAACTTCGAGGGAGGCGACCCGAACGTCTTCAACATGGCCGTAATGGGCTTCCGGCTCGCCGGTCGCGCCAACGGCGTGAGCCAGCTGCACGGTCACGTGTCACGCGGGATGTTCAGCGGCCTGTGGCCCGGCTTCGACGAGGCAGACATCCCCATCACCTCGATCACCAACGGCGTCCACGCGCCGACGTGGGTCGCGCGAGAGGTATTCGAGGTTGCGGAGCGCGAGCAGATCTTGTCCTCGGTCGTGGGCTCGGACGACTGGAGTGCAGTCGACGAGGTCTCCGGCAGGACCATGTGGGAGACCAAACGGCGCCTGCGGGAGAAGCTCGTCAAGGACGTGCGGCAGCGGGTGCGCCAGTCGTGGGTGACGCGCGGGGCCTCCAAGGCCGAGCTCGGCTGGGTCGACAACGTGCTCTCCCCCGACGTGTTGACGATCGGTTTCGCGCGCAGGGTGCCGACCTACAAGCGCCTCACCTTGATGCTCCGTGACCCGGAGCGACTCAAGTCGCTGCTGCTGCATCCCGACCGCCCGATCCAGCTCGTCATCGCCGGCAAGTCGCACCCGGCGGACGACACCGGCAAGAAGCTGATCCAGGAGATCGTCCGGTTCTCGGACGACCCGGCTGTGCGGCGCCGGATCGTGTTCCTGCCGAACTACGACATCGCGATGGCGCAGCCGCTGTACCCCGGCTGCGACGTCTGGCTCAACAACCCGCTGCGCCCTTACGAAGCATGCGGGACGTCGGGGATGAAGGCCGCGCTCAACGGTGGGCTGAACTTGTCGATACTCGACGGCTGGTGGGACGAGTGGTATGACGGCGACAACGGTTGGGCGATCCCGTCGGCCGACGGTGTCGACGACGTCGAACGCCGCGACGACCTCGAGGCGACCGCGTTGTACGACCTGATCGAGAACGAGGTCGCCCCCCGGTTCTACGACCTCGACGAGGAACGCCTGCCGCTGCGCTGGATCGAGATGGTGCGGCACACCCTCAAGTCTCTCGGCCCGAAGGTCCTCGCGTCCCGCATGGTCCGCGACTACGTCCACCAGCTCTACCTACCTGCCGCGGAGAGCGCCCGCAAGATCGAGGACGGTGCCGACGCCGCCCGTCAGCTCGCTGGATGGAAGAAGCAGATCCGGGCGGTCTGGCCCCAGGTCCGGATCGAGCACGTGGAGTCGTTCGACATGTCCGACGCCCCCGCGCTAGGTCAGACGCTGACGGTGCGGGTCTACGCATCGCTCGGGCTGATCTCCCCCGAAGAAGTGGCGGTACAGCTCGTGCACGGACGCGTCGCCGGGGACGACCAGCTCCGTGACCCACACACGTCCGTCCTCACGCACGCCGAGACCTACGAAGCCGGCCGGCACCGCTTCGACGCGGAGGTTGCCCTCGACCACACCGGCCCGTTCGGCTACACCGTCCGGATCCTGCCTCACCATCCCCTGCTGGTCGCCCCCGCCGAGGTAGGAGTCGTCGCCTGGCCGCCCGACGTGAACGAGGAG
>JACCVA010000445.1 GCA_013698435.1 Nocardioidaceae bacterium
GCGATCGGTGCTGCGGTCACGTTCACCGGCTACGACGAGGTCGCGACCGACGCCCGCGTGGCCGGGCTGGTCGGCGCCTCGGGTGGCATCGCGTCTGCATCGGCGGGTGACACGGTCGAGGTCGTCCTCGACCGCACCCCCTTCTACGCCGAGGGCGGCGGCCAGCTGGCCGACCAGGGCGTCATCGAGCTGGAGAACGGTGCTCGGCTTCAGGTCCTCGACGTACAGTCACCGACCCGCGGCATCGTCGTGCACCAGGTGCGCGTGCTCGACGGAGAGGTCACGGCGGGCCTGCAGGCACAAGCTCTGGTCGACGTGGAGCGGCGGCGGTCGATCAGCCGCGCGCATACGGCGACCCACATGGTGCACAAGGCGTTTCGTGAGGCGCTCGGCGACACCGCGACCCAGGCGGGCAGTGAGAACGCACCGGGCCGGTTCCGCTTCGACTTCTCCGCCACGGGCGCGGTGCCGCCTTCGGTGCTGAGCGACGTCGAGGCTCGCGTCAACGACCTGGTCCTCGCCGACCTCGGCGTCGAGGCCGAGCTGATGACGCAGCAGCAGGCCCGCGACACCGGCGCGATGGCGTTGTTCGGTGAGAAGTACGGCGACCAGGTGCGGGTCATCTCCGTCGGGGACTGGGCGCGCGAGCTGTGCGGTGGGACCCACGCCGGCCGCTCCGGGCAGCTGGGCGTCATCAAGCTGCTCGGTGAGTCGTCCATCGGCTCCGGCGTACGCCGGGTCGAGGCACTCGTCGGCGCCGACGCCTATGAGTTCCTGGCGCGCGAGCATGTGCTCGTCGCACAGCTCACCGAGACGCTCAAGGTGCCCCGCCAGGACCTGGCACAGCGCGTCAACGACCTGGTCGAGCGACTGCGCGCCGCCGAGAAGGAGATCGAGCGGGTGCGGGTGCAGTCGCTTCTCGCGCGGGCAGGCGCGCTGGCCTCTTCGCCGGACGACGTCGCGGGCGTGGACTACGTGGGCTACTTCGCCGACGGTGCCGCCGGGAACGAGGTGCGCACGCTCGCACTCGACGTGCGCGGGCGGATGGGCGCGGAGCGTCCTGCGGTCGTCACCGTGGTCGGCGCGGTCGACGGCAAGCCCAGCGTCGTGGTCGCGGTCAACGACACCGCTCGCGAGACGGGACTGCAGGCAGGTCAGCTGGTGCGGGTCGCCGCCAGCCGGCTCGGAGGCAGCGGCGGCGGCAAGGACGACGTCGCCCAGGGCGGTGGCTCCGACGCGAGCCAGGCGCCGGCCGCGCTCGCCGACGTACGCGCGGCCGTGGCAGCCACGGTGTCGGCTCCCGGCCGGTGAGCGTGAGACCCGGCGTACGGCTGGGGATCGATGTAGGCGACGTCCGGATCGGGGTGGCCCGGACCGACCCGCAGGCGCTGCTCGCCACACCGGTCGAGACGGTGCGCCGCGGGGAGGGGGACGTGGCGCGGGTCCTCGACCTGGCGCAGGAGCTCGAGGTTGTAGAGATCGTCGTCGGGTACCCGCGGTCGCTGTCGGGACGGCTCGGGCCCGCCGCGATGAAGGCGAGCGCGTACGCCGAGACGCTGCTGGCCGCCGCCCGGGTGCGTCAGATCGCGGCCTCGGTTCGCCTCGTGGATGAGCGATTGACTACCGTGAGTGCCGAGCGGGTGCTGCGCGAGCAGGGCAGGCGTGGCCGCAAGCAGCGGGCAGTCGTCGACCAGGCCGCCGCCGTCGTGATCTTGCAGCACGCGATCGAGTCCGAACGGTCCACGGGGCGACCACCAGGCCAGGAAGTGATCCAGTCGTCGTGAGTGACATCGGAGTAGGTGGCCTGCGCACCGACCAACGCCGCAGCCACCGCGGCGGCAAAGGCTGCCTGGCCGCTCTCGTGGCCGTCGCGGTGATTGTCGCGCTCGGCGTCTTCGCCTACGTCGAGGGCGTCGAGCTCATCAAGGACAAGCTGACCGGGCCCGAGGACTACGCCGGCGACGGACGGGGGTCAGTGGTCGTCTCCATCAAGCAGGGAACCCTCACCGACATCGGCGTGACCCTCGAGAAGGCGGGTGTGGTCAAGAGCGTGCGGGCCTTCACCGAGGCCGCCAACGTCAACTCCGACGCCACGTCGATCGCACCGGGGTCCTACCGGCTGCGCAAGCAGATGTCGGCCGAGAGCGCGCTCGGGCTGCTGCTCGACCCGGACTCGCTGATCAAGAACCCGACAGTCACGATTCCCGAGGGCATGCGGGCGCAGGAGATCCTGGCGAGCATCGTCAAGCAGACCGACCTCACCACCAAGCAGCTGCAGGCTGCGTACGACGACACGGCCGGCCTGGGGCTGCCGAAGTACGCCAACGGCGACCCCGAGGGCTATCTGTTCCCGTCGACGTACGAGCTGACGAAGAAGACCACGGCCACCGGTCTGTTGAAGCAGATGGTCGCGAAGTTCGTGGAGCAGGCGGACGCGCTCGGGCTGGAGGAGAAGGCGTCGGCCCTCGGCTACAGCCCGCACGACATCGTCACGGTCGCAAGCCTCGTGCAGGCAGAAGCGGGGCCTGCCGACATGAAGAAGGTCGCCAGCGTCGTCTACAACAGGTTGGACGTCCCGATGGCGCTGGAGTTCGACTCCACGCTGCACTTCGCCGCCGACTCCCGGGGTCAGGTGGTCGCCCCTGCAGATCTCCGCAAGATCGACTCGCCGTACAACACCTACAAGCGGGCCGGGCTGCCCCCGGGCCCGATCGACTCACCGGGAGAGGAGGCGCTCACCGCCGCGCTCACCCCCGCTCAGACGGACTTCATCTACTTCGTGACGGTGAACCTCAACACGGGTGAGACGCGGTTCGCGGCGTCGTACGCCGAGCACCTGCGCAATGTCGACGTCTACCAC
>JACCVA010000449.1 GCA_013698435.1 Nocardioidaceae bacterium
AGCTGGGTCGACCGCGACCCATACCTGTTCCGCGCGGGCAAGGAGCCGTCCGGCCGCGTCGTAGAGCCCCGACGCCGTGAACGTCTTGCGGCCCTGCTCCGCGGTCAGCTGCCCGACCACGACGTACCGGCCGCCGGCCACTACCGGGGCCGGCCAGCCGGCGGTCATCGTGCCGAGGACGAGTGGTCGCTGCTCGAGGTCGGACGTCCAGCCTCCCGGGCAGTCGAGCGCTGACCACACGAACTCCGGCGCGACACGACCGGCGCTGTCGCTGAGATCATCCCCCGGAACCCAGGTGCAGGCAGTGCGACCAAGGGCATACCGGCCGGGTCTGAGGCAGAGCGCGTCACCGGGCCGACGGCCGGTGCCGCAGACGAAACAGGTCGGGAACGGGTGGTGCACGAGACCCTGGTACGCCTGCTCGGCTGCCAGAGCGTCGTCGTACGAGACCGGCAGCACGGGTGCCTGCGTGAAGTCACCGGCCGTCGCCTCGGCCACCAGGTCGGCACCGTCACGAACCGCCGCGCCGCCGGCATGTTGCTCGAGCGTCAGCGGGCGGTCGAGCGGAGGTGGTCGGCGCAGCGACACGGTGGTCACGGTGCCGGGGCCTGCGGTGAACGACGCCAGCCGGCCGGAGACGTAGCCGCCGTTCCCGGACCGTGCCGGTCCCATGAACCGCGCGTCGATCGTCAGTGTGCTGCCCATGCGGCGTCAGGCTATCGGGACGTGCGCCCGTCGCCGCGGATGAGTTCGTAGCGCGCCAGCGCCTCGCGCCGCTCCTCCGCGTGGTCGACGATCGGTGCGCGGGGCTGGTGCACCTCCGGCGCGGGCACACCGCTGAGCTCGGGGACATAACGCCGGATGTAGTCGCCGTCGGGGTCGAACTTCTTACCCTGGTCGATCGGGTTGAAAACCCGGAAGTAGGGGGCGGCGTCGGTGCCGGAGCCTGCCGTCCACTGCCACCCGTGGCTGTTCGAGGCCAGGTCGCCGTCCACGAGCCACTGCGAGAAGTGCCGGGCTCCGTGCTGCCACTCGAGGTGGAGGTCCTTGACGAGGAAGCTCGCCACGATCATCCGCACCCGGTTGTGCATCCACCCCTCGGCGCGCAGCTGACGCATGCCGGCGTCGACGATCGGGAAGCCGGTACGCCCCTCCTTCCACGCCTCAAGGGCGTCACCTGGCTCGTCGTACGTCATCCGCGCGAAGTCGGGCCGGTAATGCTCGCGAGCGCTGTCGGGGCGCCGCGCGAGCACGTCGGCATAGAACTCGCGCCAGGCGAGCTCGGTGCGGTAGGCCAAGATCGACCGCTGGCTTGCGTCGGCGGTCTCGAGGTCGGCCAACATCGTGCGGGGATGGATCTCGCCCCACTTCAGGTGCACCGACATATGCGAGGTCGCGTCCAGGTCGGGGCGGTTGCGCACGGTGCCGTACGCGCCCAGCCTGTCGGCAACGAAGGCCTGCCAGTGCCGCCGGGCCGACTCCTCGCCTGCGTCCGGCAGGCTCAGCCCGGCCGGCAGGTCGACCGTAGGCATCGCGTCGTTGCGCAGCGAGACGTCCCACGTGAGGGTGCGCGGCGTGGCAGCAGGTGCCCGCCAGCCATGGTCGCGCCATGCCTTCGAGAATGGTGAGAAGACCTGGTAGCTGTCGCCTGTCTTGTTTCGCACCCGGCCCGGAGCAACCGCGTACGGGGACCCGGTGCGCACGAGGCGTACGCCGGTGTCGGCGAGAGCCCGTTCGACGCAGCGGTCCCGTTCGGCGCCGTACGGCCCGAAGTCGGCGGCGATGTGGACGCTGTCGGCACCGGCCTCGCGGACTACCTGGGGCACGACCTCGACCGGGTCGCCGGCACGTAGCACGAGCCCCCCGGTCTGGTCGGCCAGCGACTCGAGGCTGGCCAGCAGGTAGGCCCGACGCGACGGTCCTGCCGGCTCCCAGAGCCGAGGGTCGACGACGAAAAGCGGGAGGATGATGCCGCCTTGTGCCGCCTCGACGAGCGCGGGGTTGTCGGCCAGCCGTAGGTCGCGGCGGAACCACATCACAGACGTCGGCATGACGCCAGTGTCCCGTACGCCGCTCGAACGCGCCTGCCGGCAGCAGGGTGTGCCGGATTCACGAACGGCTTCGGCGGTTGGTGTTGTCAGTCGGATGCGACACAATGACGAAGCAGTGGGGCGACGACTCGGCGACAGGGTGGACAACGCAGCGTGACCGATCTGATCGACACCACGGAGATGTATCTCCGCACAATCTTCGAGCTCGAGGAAGAGGGCATTGTCCCGCTGCGCGCGCGCATCGCCGAGCGGCTGCACCAGTCCGGCCCCACCGTCAGCCAGACGGTTGCGCGGATGGAACGCGACGGTCTACTGACCGTCGAGGGCGATCGGCACCTCGAGCTCACCGGCGGCGGGCGTCAGATCGCGACCCGGGTGATGCGCAAGCACCGGCTGGCGGAGCGGCTGCTCGTCGACGTCATCGGGCTCGAGTGGGAGGACGTCCACGCCGAAGCCTGCCGGTGGGAGCACGTGATGTCCGAGACGGTCGAGCGACGTCTGGTCGAGATTCTCGACCACCCGACCATGTCGCCGTACGGCAACCCCATTCCCGGGCTCGATGAGCTGGGGGAGGGACTGGCCGCGGAGTCGTTCCTGGCGGGGGTCGACGCACTCGACGCCATCGCCACCGACGGTGAGCAGCGGGTGGTGGTGGCCCGGATAGCCGAGCCCATCCAGACGGACGAGCAGCTGATGGCGGCGCTACGTCGGGTGGGTGCCCTTCCCGGCAAGGTCGTGAACGTCGTCCGCGGCGCCCACGGCGTGCTGGTTGCCAGCGGGGGCGAGTCCGCCGAGATCGACGTGGAGACCGCGAGCCACCTCTTCGTGCGCCGGCTCTGAACGCGCGCCGCGACCTCGATGTCTGACAGCCCCTTCACGGCTGATGTACGCGCCCGCGACCGTTGGAGCTGACCTGTGCCGAAGTCTCCGTTCGTCGGCCTCCCACGCGAGGTCGCCGTCCTCGTCGCGGTGGCGGTTGCCGTCGCGATCGGTTTCGGTGTTGTCGCGCCTGCCATTCCGCTGTTCGCCAGGTCGTTCGGGGTAGGCAGCTTCGCAGCTGGAGCAGTCATCTCCGCGTTCGCCGTGATGCGTTTCGCGTCGGCGTTGGGTGGTGGTCGGCTGGTCGATGCGTTCGGCGAACGCGCCATCTTGGCGGTAGGGATCGGCATCGTCGCCGTCTCTACCGGCCTCGCCGGTCTGGCGCAGAGCTACACCCAGCTGCTGATTCTGCGGGGTCTCGGCGGCATCGGGTCGGCCATGTTCACGGTCTCGGCCATCGCCTTGCTCTTCCGGGTCGTCGACAGCGGCAGCCGGGGTCGCGCAAGCGGCCTGTTCCAAGGCGGGTTCCTGATCGGGGGACTGCTCGGCCCACTGGCCGGCGGGTTCCTCACGGGCGTCTCGCTGCGGCTGCCGTTCTTCGTCTACGCGGTCTCGCTGATCGCCGCAGGCAGCATCGGCGTGCTGTTCCTGAGTGCCGCCAAGCTGAGGCGTGTGCACGAACCCGGGGAGGCGGGCGTGCACGAGCCACCCGAGCAGCGCGAGGAGGTCACCTCCACCACGCTGGCGGAGGCCTGGGCACAGCCGGCGTACCGCACAGCGGTGTCGGTCAACTTTGCGATCGGCTGGGCGCTGTTCGGCGTGCGTATGAGCCTCGTCCCTATCTTCGTCACCGACGCCATGGGGCAGCGGGCGGTCTGGATCGGTGCCGGCTTCCTCTGCTCCAGCGTCGCCCAGGCGTCACTGCTGCTGGCTGCCGGCCAGTTCGTCGACCGCCGCGGACGACGACCAGCGATGGTGCTGGGCTCTGCGGTCACCGCAGTCGCGTTCGTCGCCTTGGCTCTGTCGACCGCGCTGCCGGTATTCCTGGTGGCGATGACGGCGATCGGTGTCGGCGGTGCGTTCGTCGGCACGGCTCCCGGCGCCGTCGTCGGCGACATCATGAAGGGCCGAGGTGGTCGCGTCGTCGCGGCGTTCCAGATGGCCTCCGACCTGGGCGCGATCACCGGACCGCTGGCCGCGGGGTGGCTCGCCGACAACGTGTCGTTCGCAGCGGCGTTCTTCATGTCAGCATCGGTCCTGCTCGCGGCAATGGTGATGTCGCTGCGGATGCCGGAGACGTTGCGCCGAGACGACTCGCAGCCCCACGCGGAGGGCACGGCCTAGATTGTCGAACGCTTCTCATGTGTCAAGCGATGTGCTGGTTCTCGGTGGGCCGGCCCGTACCGTCGCACCTCGCTCACCCGTAGATCGCTGATCGCCTACGGCCACAGGACCCTGGGAGCGACTCATCTAGGGTCGGCGGGCAACCGACGGAAATGCCAGCGGCTGGTGAGACTGTCCGCGGCTATCCTTGGCCGTTCCGGGTGACTGCTCGGGGCCGACGGGAGGATACCGATTCGATGGCGACGCTTCGGCGGCGTACGGTCACCGTGGCGGTCGCTCTGGTGCTTGCGACGGCAGCGTGCAGTCCCGGCGAGACGCCCAAGCCGGTCAAGGAGACAGCTCCCACCCCACAGTCCACCGGAGGACAGTGCGGCCCCCTCGCCATCGCCTACAGCCCAGGCAACGGGTATGAGGCGAGCGCCTTCGTCGTCGGACGGCTCGCCACCGACGAGCTCGGTTGTGACGTCTCGTACGTGAAGACCACCTCCCGCAAGGCGTGGCGGGCGGTGGCATCCGGGCGGGCGGACGTCTATCTCGACGCTTTCGGCAGCCCGGACCTTCAGCAGCGACTCACCGCTCCCGACGGTCCGGTCACGATCCTCGGGCCTAACGGCGTCAGGGGTGGCGTCGACGTCCTCGCGCCGTTCTTCATGGCGGACTACGGCATCGAGACGTCACGCGACCTGGCAGACATCCCCCCTAGCGTCTTCGGCAACCCGGGACCGTCGTTGTCGACGGTTCCGTCCTTGCTGCCCCTTGCTCAGTCCTTCCTCGACTCTGAGGGTCTCGACTTCCGGCTGAAGAACTATGTCGACACCCATCCGAGCGCGGGGATCAGCGACCTGCTTGCGTCGCCGCGTGCAAACGACGAGACCAAGAACCCGAACTTCTACCTGGTCGAGGGGCCGCAGATGTTCTTGGGTGACGGTGCTGGACGCATCTCGGTGCAGATCCCTGATTCGGCGGCCGAAGGGTGCGTGCCGGACTCCGGGACCACATTGTGCTCACTCGACGACTTCGAGTACCTGAAGATCGCGAACTCGCAGTTCGCGACGTCCGACAGCCCGGCGTACAACCTGGTCTACAACTACCAGCTGAAGCCTGATCAGGCTTCGACCATCCTCGAGCTTGTCGAGCTGAGCGGGTTCGACGTCGGCGAGGCAGACGTCGTGTCGTGGATCAACACACACCCCGACACGTGGAAGCGCTGGCTCAGGAAACCCTGAGCCAGCGCTTGCACGCGTTGGGTGCGTTGCTACTTGGTGAAGAGGCTGACGCCACCGGGACCGACAAGCAGCCCCACGACGATCAGCACGATGCCCACAAGCAGCTGCGAGCGGACGATGGCCACGATGCCGGCGATCACGAGGATGACGGCGATAATCCACAGAATGAATGCCATGTTTGGTTCCTCCTTCGGCTGCGGCAGTTCCCCTAACGTGCAGGGCTAAACCTCTTGCTCGCTCGAACAACGGGGGCGCTATCTGACGAGCTGCCCGGCGGCTCGTGTCACAATCGAGCGCGACAGCACATGCGAGGTGAAAACGATGCCTGTTCTGACAGCGAAGACGTTGATCGTGCTTACTCTGACGCTCGGTGTCTGCGCACCGGTGCCGGGCGCCGCGATGATGTCGTCGGCCGGTGACGGAACCGTCGCTTGGTCGTCAGTCATGGAAAGCTCGGCTGTGGCGGCAGCACCACTTGCCACGCGGTCGGCCGCACGGCGCTACTGGGTGCGCGACCGGCACTACTACTTCTCTGACTGGTACGCCGGTCGACACCGCAAGATGATCGCGTTCGGCTGCACGGCTGCGCCGTACTACGACCCTGACCCGCGCTGTGCTCACCAACGCGGATTCCATCACGGCCTGGATGTTGCGATGCCGTGCGGGACTCGCCTCTACGCAGGCTTCCGCACCCGGGTCGTCGCACCGGCCGCACCCGGCTCGCTCGGGCCGGCGTACGGACGACACGCCTTCCGGCTACGCAGCGCGCGTTTCCATGTCGACTTCGTGATCGGGCACGTGCGCAAGGTGTACGTCAAGCCGGGACATCTCGTGCGTCGCGGCCAGCTGATGGCGCGCGCCTCCGACGCCGCGGCCCCTGACGGGTGCCACTTGCACTTCGAGGTCCGCCCCAGTGGGGGAACGTACGAATCGGCCATCGGTCCGCGCGACTACATCCGGTTGCGGCTCACCCGCCACTGACGGGGCGCTACACGGTTGCGATAGCACCGCATACGATGCGTTCCGCAAGGGTTCGTCTGAGGCAGGGAGATTCACGTGGCAGCGGCCAGCAGCAAACGCAAGGGCCTCATCGTCGACTCGTTGATCGAGGCCTTCGAGCCCTTGATGAAGGCCGATCCCGACGCCTTCCGTACCAAGTTCCGGAAGATGGCAGCCGACCCCTTCGCGTTCTACCGGGGCAGCGCCTGCCTGTTCTACGCCGACATGGCGAGCCTGAAGGACAAGTATGCCGACGACCGCACCAGCAAGATCTGGATCCACGGTGACCTCCACGCCGAGAACTTCGGCACCTACATGAACTCCGAGGGCATCTTGGTCTTCGACGTCAACGACTTCGACGAAGCCTATGTCGGCCACTTCTCCTGGGACCTGCGGCGCTTCCTGGCCAGCTTGGCCCTGATGGGCTGGCAGAAGGCATTGCCTGATGATGACGTGCGTGAGCTGTCCGCCACCTATCTCAACGCGTACATGGAGCAGGTCGGCCACTATGTCGAGCAGCCGCGCGACCACGCGTACGCCCTCCGTCTCGACAACACGCACGGCGCGATCCATGACGTGTTGCGCGCTGCGCGGATGGCGACACGGGTGGACCTCCTCGACGCAGTTACCGAGGTCGTCGACTACGACCGTCGACTGCGGCGCAGCGGCACCACCCGCGAGCTCAGCAAGACCGAGCGGAAGAAGGTCCAGGCCGCCTACAAGCGTTACCTCACGTCGATCCCGGCGGCGAAACGGGAGCACCACGAGGTCTTCTACGACGTCAAGGACGTGGTCGGCAAGAAGGGTTTCGGCATCGGCAGCGCGGGTTTGCCGGCATACAACATCTTGATCGAGGGTTACAACCAGGCGCTCGAGAACGACGTCCTGCTCACGATGAAGCAAGGAAACATCGCCGCCGCCAGCCGAGTCGTCAGGGACAAGGACGTCGATGCCTTCTTCGAGCACGAGGGTCACCGCACGGTCGTCAGCCAGCGTGCCCTCCAGGTGCACACGGACTCGTTCCTGGGACACACGACCGTCGACGGTGTCGGTTTCGTCGTCGCGGAGATGTCGCCGTACCAGGCCGACCTCGACTGGGGCGACATCACCGAGCCGGCCGAGATGGCGCCGGTGCTCGACTCTCTGGGTCGCGCCACCGCGAAGATCCACTGCGTCTCTGACGACGACAGTGAGGAGTCCCTGGTCGACTTCTCTACCGAGCACGCCATCGCCGAGTCGATCGGCGACGACCGCTTGGCGTTCGTGGAGGATCTGGTCGACTTCGGCCTCGGCTATGCCGTGAAGGCCCGCAAAGACCACTTGTTGTTCGTCGACGCGTTCCGCAGCGGAGCGTTCGATCTGGTCTCTGCCACCTGACGTCCCTATTCTGGGGTCATGTGCCGAAACATCAGACCCCTCCACAACTTTGAGCCGTCAGCGACAGCCGACGAGGTACAGGCGGCGCTGCAGTACGTGCGCAAGGTCGCCGGCACGTCCAAGCCGTCGGCTGCGAACCAGGAGGCGTTCGA
>JACCVA010000452.1 GCA_013698435.1 Nocardioidaceae bacterium
CCGTCGACCCTCGGTCTGCTGCTCAGCGCGTCGGCGGCGACGATGGTGCTCGGCCAGCCGCTGCTGCGGACCCGGCTGGTCCGAGACGCACCCGCCGCCTCCGTTCTCGTGTCCGGGTACGCCGTGCTTGGTGTCGGTCTGGCGGCGTACGGCTTCACCACCTCCGTGCTCGGGTTCGTGCTGGCAACCGTGGTGGCCGCGCTCGGCGACCTGCTGCTGCTCGGGCGCTCCCTCACCTACGTCGCTGACCTTGCGCCTGACTCAGCACGGGCCCGCTACCTCGCCGTGTACGGGCTCAGCTGGGGTCTCGCCGGCGTGACCGCACCGCTGGTCGGGGCGGCGCTGATGACCGGCTTCGGCCCAGCATTGACGTGGACGGTGCTGGGCAGCGTTTGCCTGGCACTCGCAGCCGTGCAACCACGGGTGACCGGCTCGTCGAAGCAAGGAGCGATGCCGACGCTGGCAGGATGACCCGATGCCGCACACCCCGACAGCCGCCCGAAACCGTCGGGCGCTGTTGGTCGCGCTCGGCATCGACAACTTCGGCTCGGGCCTGTTCTTGCCGCTGCTGGTCGTCTACGCCGTCCGCGTCGTCGGTCTTCCCCTTGGCCTGGCCGGCACCGTCATCTCGATCGGCACCCTTGCCGGTCTGGCGGTGCCACCCTTCGCGGGCCGGTTGGTCGACCGGTGGGGCCCGCGCCCGGTCGTCGTCACCTCCCAGCTCCTCCAGGCCGCGGGGGCCAGCGCGTTTCTGCTGGCAGACGGCATCGTGTTGACGTTGGTGGCGAGCATGCTGCTGGCTGCCGGACAGCAGACGTTCTACAGCTCGCTGTTCGCGCTCGTCGCCGACGTGGCCGGGCCCGGCCCGAAGGACCGGCCCTACGCCGTGGTGGGGATGGTCCGCTCGGCGATGTTCGGCAGCGGCGCCTTGGTGACCGCGGCAGCCCTCGTCGGTTCCGGAGAGCGCGGACTTCGTATCGCGGTGGCCGTGAACGCCGTCAGCTTCCTCGCTGCCGCCGTGCTCTTGTGGGTGTTCGTCCACCCCGGCCGACACGATTCTTCGGTCGAGTCGGCCACCGACGCCACGACCGTGCTTCGCAACCGCCCCTACCTGGCGCTCATCGCCGTCACCTGCCTCCTTGCGTTGGCGCTCGACTTCTTCCTCGTCGGCTTGCCGGTGTTCGTCCTCGAGGTGACCGCTGGACCCTCGTGGCTCCCGGGCGTCAGCCTGGCGCTGCTCACCGTTGTCACCAGCACGTCCGCAACGCTGGCACTGCGTACGACGAGGCACCTCGCCCGGACGACCGCGATGTCCATCGGAGCCGTCGTCTTCATCTGCTGGTGTGGGCTGTGCGCCCTCACCCCCGCCCTTCCGAGCGCTGCCCGACCCGGATGGGTGATCGCGACCACGCTGCTGCTCGCCGCCGGCAACCTGATGTTCGGCACCCGCGTCAACGCGCTCGCCGAGGCCGCGGCACCACGCGCCACCCGCGGGCGCCACCTGGCGGCCTTCCAGTACGCGTTCACCGTCGCGGGCGTCCTCACTCCGGCGATCGTCGCGCTGTTCAGTGTGAGCAGCTGGGCGCCGTTCGCGATCGTCGCTGCGGCCGCGACGGTCGGCGCGGCCGCTCTACCAGTGCTTTCCCGGCACCTGCCGGCGTACGCAGTGCAGGGTCACGCGCGGGAGAATTCTCCGGCGGCAGCCCATTAGGGTGTCGCCATGCCGACTCTGACCGTCGTGGAAGCCCGTGCCCGTGCCCACGCCATCTCTGTCTCGTCGTACGACGTCGACCTCGATCTGACACGCGGACCGGAACACTTCGGCTCGCGTACGCAGGTCGCGTTCTCGAGTCTCGACGGCACCGACACGTTCGTCGACATCCAGGCCGACCAGCTCCACTCGGTCGAGCTCAACGGCACTCCCGTTGACGTCGCCGAGGTCACCGACGGACGGTTGCGGCTCTCCGGCCTCGCCGCCGACAACGTCCTCACCGTGGAGGGGCTCTTCGCCTACTCCCACGACGGGGAGGGCCTGCACCGTGCGGTCGACCCCGAGGACAAGCAGGCTTACGTCTACGCTATGACGTTCCTGCCTGGCGCCCCCCGCATCTTCGCGTGCTTCGACCAGCCCGACCTCAAGGCCGTCTACCGGGTGACGGTCACCGCCCCGGACGACTGGACGGTGGTCGGCAACGGCCCGGCCGAGCAGACGGCGCCGGGCCGATGGACCCTCGCTGAGACGCTGCCGCTGTCCACCTACTTCGCCACCGTCGTCGCAGGGCCGTACCACTCGATCCGGGCCGAGCACGACGGGATCCAGCTGGGGCTGCACTGCCGCCAGTCCCTGGCACCGCACCTCGACAAGGACGCCGACGAGCTGTTCGAGGTGACCGGGCAGTGCCTGGACGAGTACCACCGGCTGTTCGGCATCCGCTACCCGTTCGGCGAGTACCACCAGGCGTTCGTCCCGGAGTTCAACGCGGGGGCGATGGAGAACCCTGGATGCGTCACGTTCACCGATGAGCTCGTCTTCAAGGCGCAGGCCACCGACTCGCTGCGCGCCACCCGCGCCAACATCGTCGCGCACGAGATGGCACACCAGTGGTTCGGCGACCTCGTCACGATGCAGTGGTGGGACGACCTGTGGCTGAACGAGTCGTTCGCCGAGTACATGGGTTACCGCGTCACCTCCGAGGTCACCCGCTTCGACGACGTCTGGGTGGAGTACGCCTACGTCACCAAGCCGTGGGGAATGGCGGCGGACCAGCGCTCGTCGACCCACCCGATCGCCAGCAACGGTGCCGCCGATGCCCAGAAGGCGCTGACCGACTTCGACGGAATCTCCTACAGCAAAGGGACTGCGGCACTGCGACAGCTCAACGCCTACATCGGTGACGACGCGTTCCTCGCCGGTGTCATCGACCACCTGACAACGCACTCCTACGGCAACGCCACGCTGGC